>NZ_JBEPBF010000031.1:0-77703 GCF_040298985.1 Streptomyces sp. NPDC001093
GGCGGCGGACCCGCCGGACCCGGCGCCCCGGCTGCCGGCCCCGGCCCGAGCGGTCTCGGCCCGGGCGGCGGGCTCAGCGACGACACCGCGATCCTCACCCCGCAGAAGCCGGCCCCCGAACCGGGCACGCCCGGCTACCGCCCGGCCGACAACGTCTCCGGACACACCGTCACCAGCGGCATCCCGGTGGTCCCCGGAGCCGGTGCCTCCTCGTTCGGCGGCACGGCCCCGCAGGCCCCGGCCAAGCCGGAGTCCTCCGGCGCGCCCAAGGCACAGGCCAAGCCGAAGAAGAAGGGCCGCAGCAAGCTGGTGCTCCTGGGCGCCGGCGTGGTCGTCGTCGCGGGCGGTGCCTACGGCGCCGGACTGCTGATGAACCACACCGACGTGCCCAAGGGCACCACGGTCCTCGGCGTGGACATCGGCGGCGGCACCCGTGACGACGCCGTCAAGAAGCTCGACGACGCCTTCGGCAGCCGGGTGAACAAGCCGCTGAAGCTCTCCGTCGGCGGCAACACGGTCACCCTCACCCCGGAGAACGCCGGTCTCCAGTTCGACTTCCAGGCCACCGTGAGCCAGGCCGCGACCAGCGACTACAACCCCGTTCACGTCATCGGCTCCCTCTTCGGGCAGAAGCGGGTGATCGAGCCCGACATGCCGGTGGACGAGGAGAAGCTCCAGGCCGCGCTCCAGCAGGCCGGCGGCGGCTCCGGCTCGGTCGTCGAGGGCGGCATCGACTTCAAGCCGGGCCAGGCGGTCGCCGTCTACGGCAAGGCGGGCAAGGCCATCGACGCCGCCCAGTCGACCCAGGCGGTCGAACAGGCCTACCGCACGCTGGTGGAGACGGGCACGGCGACCCCGGTCACCGTGCCGACGACGACCAAGCAGCCGACGGTGTCGAACGCGGCGGTCGACCAGGAGATGAAGCTGTTCGCGAAGCCGGCGATGTCGGCCAAGGTGACCGTGTCGGCGGGCCCGGGGCACGTGGTGCTGATGAGCCCGGAGAAATCGCTCTGGAAGTTCCTCAGGGTGGTGCCCACCGCCGACGGCAAGCTGGTCGACAAGCCCGACCTGAACGCCCTGAAGCAGCTCTACCGCGGGGCCTTCGACGGCGTGCTCATCACCCGCGCCAACGGCAAGAAGACGGCCGTCACCCCGCAGGACGTCTATGTCGCCCTGCGCCAGGCCCTGATGAGCACCACCAACCGGGTCGCGGTCATCGACACCAACCCCAAGTAGCCGCGCCACACACGGCAGGGGGCGTCCGGCGTTCAGCGGGCGCCCCCTTCGCCGTCCCCGTCACCCGTTCGGCATGACATCTGTCATCCGGCACTCAGGACCCCCGACACTGCCCGGCACCCGGCCCGCGCCGCGAGCATGGTTGCCATGACGACAACTGCGGCACCGGCCACCACCACCCCGGTGGTCGGCTTCGACCAGGTGACCAAGACGTACGGGAGCGTGCGGGCCGTCGACGGGCTCTCGCTCCGGCTGTACCCGGGCGAGACCGTCGCCCTCCTCGGCCCGAACGGGGCCGGCAAGTCCACCACCCTCGACCTGCTCCTCGGTCTCAAGCACCCCGACAGCGGCACGGTGAACCTCTTCGGCGGCACCCCGCGTGACGCGATCGTCGCCGGGCGGGTCGGGGCGATGCTGCAGAGCGGCGGGCTGATGGACGAGGTCACCGTCGAGGAACTGGTCAAGCTGGGCTGTTCGCTGCACCCGAAGCCGTACAAGGCCGCGGACGTGATGGCCCGCGCGGGCATCGCGCAGATCGCCGACCGCAAGGTCAACAAGCTCTCCGGCGGCCAGGCCCAGCGTGTCCGCTTCGCCCTCGCCACCGCCGGCGACAGCGACCTGATCATCCTGGACGAGCCGACCACCGGCATGGACGTCTCCGCCCGCCAGGCCTTCTGGGCCACCATGCGCGAGCAGGCCGACCAGGGCCGTACGATCCTCTTCGCCACCCACTACCTCGAAGAGGCCGACGCCATCGCCGACCGGGTTCTGGTGCTGCACCGCGGCCGGCTCCTCGCCGACGGCACCGCCGCCGAGATCAAGGCCAAGGCCGGCGCCCGCCGCGTCTCCTTCGACCTGGAGGGCGAGATCGACGAGGCCGCCCTGCGCGCCCTGCCGTTCCTGACGTCGATCGACGTGTCGGGCCAGACCGTCCGCATCCAGTCGTCCGACGCCGACGCCACCGTGCACGCCCTGTACGGCCTCGGTGTCTACCCCCGCAACCTCGAAGTCGCCGGTCTCGGTCTGGAGCAGGCCTTCGTCGCCATCACGGAGGCCGAGGAGGCCAAGCAGTCATGAACGCCCTGATCAAGCTGGAGCTCACCCGGGCCCTGCGCAACCGCAAGTTCCTGTTCTTCTCGGTGATCTACCCATCGGTGATCTTCCTGCTCGTCTCCAACCAGACGGGTGACGTCGACGGCACCGGCCTGAGCGTCGCGAAGTACGTCATGGTCTCCATGGCCTCCTTCGGCGCCCTGACCGCCGTCCTGATGGGCAACAGCGAGCGCATCGCCAAGGAGCGGGAGGGCGGCTGGGTACGGCAGCTGCGGCTCACCCCGCTGCCCGGGCGCGGGTACGTCCTCGCCAAGACCGCCGGCGCCGCCGTCGTCAGCCTGCCGTCCATCGTGGTCGTCTTCCTGGTCGCCGCGGCCGTGAAGGACGTACGCCTGGACGCCTGGCAGTGGGCCGCGCTCACCGGGGCGATCTGGGCCGGCAGCCTGGTCTTCGCCGCGCTCGGCGTCGCCATCGGCTACCTCGCCTCCGGGGACGCGGTCCGCCCGATCACGATGATCGTCTACTTCGGGCTGTCGATCCTCGGCGGCCTGTGGATGCCGTCCTCCTCCTTCCCGACCTGGCTGCAGGACATCGCGAAGTGGCTGCCCACGCACGCGTACGCTGCACTGGGGCGGGCGATCGAGCAGAGCCAGGCTCCCCACGCCCAGGACATCGCCATCCTCGTCGCCTTCTTCCTGATCTTCGCGGGCGGCGCGGCCTGGCTGTACCGGAAGGACACGCTGAAGGCGTGAGCACGATGACGGAAGACCCGCGGGCCTGCGAGCGGCGGCCGGAGCACCAGGTGCGGATCGGCCAGGGGCCGCGCAACCGGCGCGAGCTCGTGGTCAAGACGCTGTGGATCGGGGTCTGGCTGGTCTTTCTCAGCTCCCCGGTCCAGGATCTGACCAGCGGCCGGCACACCGCGGGCGGCACGGTGGCGGGCGCGCTCGGCCTGACCGCCTTCGTCGTCACCTACCTGTCGCTGGTCTTCCGCAACATGGGGCGGCCCTTCTCGCCGAGGATCGTCGTCTCGATGATCTCGGTCATGGCCGTCCTCGCCCCCCTCCTGGTCTACACGCTCGGTCCCGCCTGGCTCGGCCTGTTCGTCTACCTCTCCGTCGCCTGCGGGGCCACCATGCCGGTCCGGGCCGCGTTCTGCGCGATCCCCGCGGCGACCGTGATGATGGTCCTCGTCGGACTGCGCTGGCACGAGAAGCCGGACGTGACCCTGCTCCTCGTCCCGATGATCGGGTTCGCGATGATCGGCGTCGGCCAACTTGTCCGTACGACCGTCGAGCTGCGCAAGGCCCGGGCCACCGTCGCCCAGCTCGCCGCGAACGAGGAGCGGCTGCGCCTCGCCCGCGACCTGCACGACCTGCTCGGCCACTCGCTCTCCCTGATCACGCTGAAGAGCGAGCTGGCCGGCCGGATGCTGCCCGACCAGCCCGACAAGGCGGCCCAGCAGGTCGCCGACATCGAACAGGTCAGCCGGCAGGCCCTGGTCGACGTCCGGGAGGCCGTCACCGGCTACCGGCGCCCCCGGCTCGCCGCCGAGCTCGCCGGTACCCAGGTCGCCCTGACCGCCGCCGGGGTCATCGCCGAGGTGCCCGCCGAGCCCGATCTCGACGGCGTCCCCGAGGAGTCGGAGTCCGCGCTCGCCTGGGCGCTGCGCGAGGCGGTCACGAACGTGGTCCGGCACAGCGGCGCCGACAAGTGCCTCGTCCAGCTCACCCGCCGCCAGACCCTGGACGGCGCGATGCTCGAACTCTCCGTCGAGGACAACGGATCCGGCGGCTCCGGCAGCGGACCCGGCAACGGTCTGATCGGCCTCACCGAGCGGCTGGAGAAGGCCGGCGGCACCCTGGAGGCGGGCCGGATCAGGCACGGGTTCCGGCTGGTCGCCCGCGTCCCCGCGGCCCCTGTGGGGGACGTAGGATCCGGGGCATGACGAGCACGATCAAGGTCCTTCTCGCCGAGGACCAGTCGATGGTCCGCGAGGCCCTGGCCGCGCTGCTCGGCCTGGAGGAGGACATCGAGGTCGTCGCCCAGGTCGCGCGCGGCGACCAGGTGCTGGCCGCCGTCGGCGCGCACGGCGTGGACGTGGCGCTGCTCGACATCGAGATGCCCGGCTGCACCGGCATCGAGGCGGCGGCCCAGGTCCACCGGGAGTTCCCGCAGGTCAAACTGGTCGTCCTGACGACCTTCGGCCGCCCCGGCTATCTGCGCAGCGCCATGGAGGCGGGCGCCGACGCCTTCCTCGTCAAGGACGCCCCGGCCGCACAGCTCGCCGAGGCCATCCGCAAGGTGCTCTCCGGCGAGCGGGTCATCGACCCCACGCTCGCCGCCGCCGCGCTCGCCGAGGGCGCGAACCCGCTCACCGAGCGCGAACGCGAGGTGCTGCGCGCGGCCGCCGACGGCTCCACCAACGCCGAACTGGCCAGGGCCCTCCACCTCTCCCAGGGCACGGTCCGCAACTACCTCTCCACGGCCATCCAGAAACTGGCGGTACGCAACCGGGCGGAGGCGGTGCGGACGGCGAGGGAGAAGGGCTGGCTCTGAGGGGTCAGTTGAGCATCGCGCGCGCGGTGTGCGCCTGCTGCCGTGCCGTCCGCGCGGTCGACTCGTCCACCACCTCGATCAGGTCCGCGTAGTACTCCAGCTCTTCCGCGCCCGAGGCGAACTCCCCGCGCTGCACCAGAAGCTGCCCGCGCTCGTACCGCAGCCGGGCCGGATGCGAGGGCACCAGCAGCGCCAGCTCCACGGCCCACAGCGCCACGTCCGACCGCTCGGGCCGGGCCGAGGCCCACGCGCGGATGTTGTTCAGGATCCGCTGGACGACCTCCAGCGGCGCCGCGGGCTCCAGCATCGAGGCGTCCAGCGGCGCTCCCGTGGCCCCCACCACGAGCATCTCCGCATCGGCCCCGGTCAGCAGCCGTCCCCCGTCGAACGGATCGGCCAGCACCTGTTCCTCCGCCGGCCCGAAGCCGACCACGAAGTGCCCCGGCAGCGCGACGCCGTACACCGGGGCCCCGGCCCGCCGCGCGGCCTCCAGCCACACCACCGACAGCAGGATCGGCAGCCCGCGCCGCCGGCGCAGCACCTCGTGCAGCAGGGAGGACTCCAGCCGGTCGTAGTCGGCCGGGGTGCCGTGGAAGTCGTACCGGCCGCCGAGCAGCCGACGTACGGCCTCCGCCCACGCGTGCGGCCCGCCCGGCCGGTACGGCAGCTCGCCCGCCAGCCGGTCCAGCTCCAGCTGCGCGGCGTCGATCCCGGCCTCGTCCAGCGAACCGTCCGCCTCGGCGCCGATCAGCAGGCACAGCGCCGACAGATCCGGCCGCTCGGACCGCGCCTCCTCGGCGAACCTCCGGCGCAACTCGGCCGACCGCTCCGGCGGGGGCGGGTACGGCGGCGGCAGATACGGGTGACGCATGCCAGGCTCATGCCCTTCCACGGCGCTTCTACGACCCGCCCGGCCGGGAATCGCCCGCCGGGCTCCGGCCGGGATCGGTGGCCGCTCGCGTGTGCCGGTGTGCGCCCGTGACCGCGTCCGTCTCGTGGTTCCGGTCGTCGGACTCCGGCGCCTCCGGTGCGCGGTAGTGGTGGTACGTGTGGTGCGGGGTGAAGCCGAGGGCGGTGTACAGCGCGCGGGCCTCCTCGTTGTCCGTCTCGACCTGCAGCCAGGCCGCCGAGGCACCCTCGTCCAGCGCCCGCCGGGCCAGCGCGGCCATCACCTCGGTGGCGAGCCCCTGCCGGCGGCGCCCGGGATCCACCTCGACCGCCGCGAACCCGGCCCACCGCCCGTCCACGACACACCGCCCGATCGCCGCCGGAGGCTCACCCCCGGCACCGGGCACGGTCGCGAACCACACCGACGGAGCCCCGCCGAGCACCCGCAGGGCCACCTCGCTCACCCCCTTGCGCCGGTACCGGGCGAGCCACGCCTCGTCCGCCTGCCGGGACAGCACCACACCGGTGCCCTCGGCCCGGTCCGCGACCGGCGCCAGGGCACCGGTCCACACCTCGGCGGTCACCTCCCGCACCCAGCCGCGCCGTTCCAGCTCCGCGCACAGCAGCTCCTGCGTGCCCTCGGCGCCGGTGGCCGTCTGGACGTAGGCGGGCAGGCCACGCTCGCCGTACCAGCGTCGTACGGCTGCCAGGGCCGCGTCGAGGGGAAGGCCGGGGTCGCCGAGCGGCAGCACGCTGTTGGCGCGCCGCGTGAACCCGCCGGCGGCCCGCAGCTCCCACTCACCGAGCCGCTCGCTCTCGAGCGGCTGCCAGCCGCGCGCGCAGACCCGCGCGAGTTCCTCGTACGAGGCGGCGGGGCCCCGGCGCCGCGCCGGGGCGGCCGGTACGACCTTGCCCGCGACCAGTGCGGACTCGGCGATCCGCACGCTCTGCCCGTCCCGGCGTGTGATCATGAGCACGCCAGCATCCCATGATGTGAGAACACCCACCGTGTCGGTGAACTTCTCTTGCGCCGCACCAGTTTCGCTCAAGCGCCGTACGGAGACACGTTTTCCCACGTCAGAAGGGGTGATGCGGACTTCCAAGTGTCCTGTCGCCGAGATTTCCACTGGTCAGTTCACCCCTCCTGTTCGGATCATGCTCCGGAACGGAGATACTAGGGGCGGGCATCGACGACGCCGCGCTCCCGCGCGCCAGGCGGCGGAGCCTGAGGAGGCCCGCCAGCGCCCTATCGAGGAGGAACGACAGCGTGACCTACGTCATCGCGCAGCCTTGTGTCGACGTCAAGGACAAGGCGTGCATCGAGGAGTGCCCGGTCGACTGCATCTACGAGGGCCAGCGGTCCTTGTACATCCACCCGGACGAATGCGTCGACTGTGGTGCCTGTGAGCCGGTCTGCCCGGTCGAGGCGATCTTCTACGAGGACGACACTCCGGAGGAGTGGAAGGACTACTACAAGGCGAACGTCGAGTTCTTCGACGAGCTGGGCTCTCCCGGCGGTGCCAGCAAGCTGGGGCTGATCGAGCGCGACCACCCCTTCATCGCCGCGCTGCCGCCGCAGGGCGAGTGACCGTCTGAGCGCCAAGCGGCCCGCACCAACCGCGCCGCCTCGGTCCCGTACGGCCCGATCGCCCAGATCGCGGCCGTACGGGACCGAGGCGTTTGCCGCCACCGACGAAAGAGAGCCACCGACCGTGTCCGCAGTCTCCGACCGCCTGCCGACCTTCCCCTGGGACAAGCTCGAGCCGTACAAGAAGACGGCCGCGGCGCACTCGGACGGGATCGTCGACCTCTCCGTGGGCACCCCGGTCGACCCGGTGCCCGAACCGATCCAGAAGGCCCTGATCGACGCGGCCGACTCCCCGGGCTACCCGACCGTCTGGGGCACCCCTGCGCTGCGCGACGCGATCACCGGCTGGCTCCGGCGCCGCCTCGGTGCCCAGGACGTGACCCACCGCCACGTCCTGCCGGTCGTCGGCTCCAAGGAACTGGTCGCCTGGCTGCCGACCCAGCTCGGCCTCGGCCCCGGCGACAAGGTGGCCTACCCGCGCCTCGCCTACCCCACCTACGAGGTCGGCGCCCGCCTGGCCCGCGCCGACTACGAGGTCTACGACGACCCGCGCGACCTCGACCCGGCCGGCCTGAAGCTCCTGTGGCTGAACTCCCCGTCCAACCCGACGGGCAAGGTCATCCCGAAGGAGGACCTGACCGGCATCGTGGCCTGGGCCCGCGAGCACGGCGTCCTGCTGTTCTCCGACGAGTGCTACCTGGAACTGGGCTGGGAGGCCGACCCGGTCTCCGTCCTGCATCCGGACGTCAACGGCGGCTCCTACGACGGCATCGTCGCCGTCCACTCCCTCTCCAAGCGCTCCAACCTGGCGGGCTACCGCGCGGCTTTCATCGCCGGCGACCCGGCCGTCCTGGGCCCGCTGCTGGAGATCCGCAAGCACGGCGGCATGATGACCCCGGCGCCGACCCAGGCGGCCGTGGTGGCGGCCCTCGGCGACGACGAGCACGTCCGCGTCCAGCGCGAGCGTTACGCGGCCCGCCGCGACGCCCTGCGGACCGCGCTGCTGGGCCACGGCTTCCGCATCGAACACAGCGAGGCGAGCCTCTACCTCTGGGCCACCCGCGACGAGTCCTGCTGGACCACGGTCGCCCACCTGGCCGACCTGGGCATCCTCGTCGCCCCCGGCGACTTCTACGGCGAGGCGGGCGAGAAGTTCGTCCGCGTGGCCCTGACGGCAACGGACGAACGCGTCCAGGCAGCGGTGACGCGCCTGACGGCGTAGAGCCCGCCGTACCGGCAGCACACACAAGGCAACGGGGCCCAGGGAAGTCCCTGGGCCCCGTCAGCGGTCGAAGCGGCGCTCAGCCACCCAGCGGCAGGCCCTGCACCGGCAGGTCAGTCGCCCCGCCCTTCGTTGCGTCGGACGCGGCGCCCCCGAGGACTTCCCCCGCCGCCCCGGCAGCGCCGCCGGCGGCCCGCTGCGCCACCGGGGCCGCCTTCTTCACGGCACCGCCGCCGGTCTTGGCCGCGGCCGGCACCGTCTGCTCGACCGCCTTGCCGCCCGCGTGGCCCGCGAGCGAGGTGACGTTCTGCGCGGCACCGTCGACGCTGTTGGCGACGTGCGCTCCGTCCAGGGCGGTCAGACCACCCACGTTCGGGGCCGCCGCCGGCAGGTTCGTGGCCGCACCGGCGGAGCCGGCCGCACCGACCCCGGCTGCCGCTCCCGCTGCGACGAGCAGCGCGGCACGGGCGATCCGGCGGGTCAGAGGGAGGGACATGATGCTCCATTCGACGGAAGAGAACGGTGTTGTGTGTCCGGTCCGTGTCGTGGCCCGGACGCCGTGACTACCGCTCGAAGCCCGCGAAGGTTGCGGAGGCCCCAGGTAAAGAATGGATAACGCATCGCATTATCAGGTGTGGATAAAAACGGGCAAAGAACGTCTGCCCGAAATCCCGCAGAATCCTTACGGCCCTTGATTTTCCGGGGAACTCGCAAGGCGGCACGCCTCCCGTCCCCGCCGCCGCCCCGACCGGCGCCGTACAACCCCTGGGAGGGATCTCCCGTACTACTGTCCGGTGACGATCCGGACGGTCCCCAGGGACGCCCCCGCACCGCCGGTCCCGTCCGAAGCGGCCGGCTTCCACTGCCCGCCGCCGCTTCCCGCGGCCCACTCCCGCCCCGCGTACGCCACCCGCTGGATGTGCAGCGCCGAGGAGTTGGCCACGGCCCACTGCGCGAGCTGCCAGCCCCGCTGCCGCTCGCCGCGCCCGATCGCGTCCACCTTCGTGCCCTGCGGCACCGGCACGGTCACGGTCCGCCCCTGAGCGGTCGCGGTCACGCTGGGTGAGGGAGAAGGCGGCGGCACGGGCGTACCGCCCACCTCCGCACCGGTCTCCTGCAGCGCGTCCCGCCCGAAGTCCCGTACCAGCGCGGCCCGTACCGCGTCCGGACCCGTCGCCGAGGCCGTGGTCTCCGGGCGCCCGTCGCAGGTCAGCGTGGCCGCCGAGCGCCCGGTCAGCGCCGCCGCCAGCAGCTGCGCGTCCGGCTCGTGCTTGGCGTACGCCTCCGGGTAGCCGCTGTGCTGGACCTCCTGGGCCGCCCTGGTCAGCGGCAGACCGGTGTAGTCCGGCACCTTGGCCAGGTGTGCGTAGAAGATGCCCGCCGCGTACGCCGGGTCCATGATCTGCTGTGCGGTGCCCCAGCCCTGCGAGGGCCGCTGCTGGAACAGGCCCAGCGAGTCCCGGTCGCCGTGCTCGATGTTGCGCAGCCCGGACTCCTGCAGAGCGGTCGCCAGCGCGATCGTCACCGCCCGCTCGGGCATCCCGCGCCCGGTGCCGACCGCCGCGATCGTCGCCGCGTTCACCGCCTGCTCCGGCGTGAACTCGTACGACGTTCTGTCACCGTCGTCCGAGACCACCTTGCAGCCGTGCGCTCCGCCGCCTCCGGTGACGTACTGCACCACGAGGTACGCGGCGACGCCGCACAGGACCAACAGGGCCGCACCGAAACGGAGGAGGCGGCCGCGACGCTTGGGACGGGTGGGGGACGGCTCTGGCACGCGTACAAGGTACTTGAGGCCCGGCGGGAGCTCACGGGGGGTTACCGGGACAGCGCTTACCCGCCGCCCCCGGCAGGCGGCGCGCTAGGGTCGACGCCATGGCCGACACCTCGCTTGACCTCACGCTCGACGCCGCCGCGCTCACCGCGCAGCTCGTGGACTTCGCTTCCGAGAGCGGCACCGAGAAGCCGCTCGCGGACGCGATCGAGACCGCCCTGCGCGCCCTGCCGCACCTGACGGTCGACCGCTACGGCAACAACGTCGTCGCCCGTACGCACCTGGGCCGCGCCGAGCGGGTGGTCCTGGCCGGCCACATCGACACGGTCCCGATCGCGGACAACGTGCCCTCACGCCTGGACGAGGACGGCGTGCTCTGGGGCTGCGGCACCTGCGACATGAAGTCGGGCGTCGCGGTGCAGCTGCGCATCGCGGCCACGGTCCCCGCCCCCAACCGCGACCTGACCTTCGTCTTCTACGACAACGAGGAGGTCGCCGCCGAACTCAACGGCCTCAAGCGCGTGGCCATGGCCCACCCGGAGTGGCTCGAGGGCGACTTCGCGGTCCTGCTGGAGCCCTCCGACGGCGAGGTCGAGGGCGGCTGCCAGGGCACCCTGCGGGTGCTGCTGAAGACGAAGGGCGAGCGTGCCCACTCGGCACGCTCCTGGATGGGCTCCAACGCCATCCACGCGGCGTCCCCGATCCTGGCCCGGCTGGCCGCCTACGAGCCCCGCTACCCCGTGATCGACGGCCTGGAGTACCGCGAGGGCCTGAACGCGGTGGGCATCAGCGGCGGCGTCGCCGGCAACGTCATCCCCGACGAGTGCGTGGTGACGGTCAACTTCCGCTACGCCCCCGACCGCACCGAGGAGGAGGCGATCGCCCACGTCCGCGAGGTGTTCGCGGACTGCGGCGTGGAGGAGTTCGTGGTCGACGACCACAGCGGCGGCGCGCTGCCCGGGCTCTCCCACCCGGCCGCCGCGGCCTTCATCGAGGCGGTGGGCGGCACCCCCCGCCCCAAGTACGGCTGGACCGACGTCTCCCGCTTCTCCGCGCTGGGCATCCCGGCCGTCAACTACGGCCCCGGCAACCCGCACTTGGCCCACAAGCGGGACGAGCGGGTGGAGACGGCGAAGATCCTCGCGGGCGAGGAACGCCTGCGCACCTGGCTCACCGCGTAGGAGGCGGTGAGCTGCCGCAGGGCGGCGCAAGGCGCCGTAAGACGCCCCTACGGCGCACGCGTGCCGGACATGCGCTTGTCCCCCCTCCGTAACCGACGTGGATCTACGCTGAGGTGGAACCACCCCCGAGCGGAGGGAGCGCACATGCCTACCGGCAACCCCGAGGGGAAGAAGATCCCGCCGGACGAGCAGCGGCTCGGACCGGTCCTCCGGCGGCGCGGGCAGGTGACGGCCAGCACGACCGACCAGCGCCTGCTGGACGCCGGCGGCCCCTCGGACTGGGTCCACACCGACCCCTGGCGCGTGCTCCGCATCCAGTCGGAGTTCATCGAGGGCTTCGGCACGCTGGCCGAACTCCCGCCCGCCATCAGCGTGTTCGGCTCGGCACGTACGCCGGTGGACTCGCCGGAGTACGACGCCGGGGTGCGGCTCGGCCGGGGCCTGGTGGAGGCGGGCTGGGCCGTCATCACGGGCGGCGGGCCGGGCGCGATGGAGGCGGCCAACAGGGGCGCCTGTGAGGCGGGCGGCGTCTCGGTCGGCCTCGGCATCGAGCTGCCCTTCGAGCAGGGGCTGAACCCCTACGTCGACATCGGGCTGAACTTCCGCTACTTCTTCGTCAGAAAAATGATGTTCGTGAAGTATGCCCAGGGGTTCGTGGTTCTGCCCGGCGGCCTCGGCACCCTCGACGAACTCTTCGAGGCGCTGACCCTGGTCCAGACCCAGAAGGTCACCCGCTTCCCGATCGTCCTCTTCGGCAGCGAGTACTGGGGCGGCCTGGTGGCCTGGCTGGAGAACACCCTGGTGGCCCAGGGCAAGGCGGCGGAGAAGGACCTGCTGCTGTTCCACGTCACGGACGAGGTGGACGAGGCGGTGGCCCTGGTGTCGAAGGAGGCGGGCCGCTAGCGCGGGGCTTCGGCCGTGTGGTGGGCAGGACGGGTACCCAGGGGGCGGAGCCCGCTGGGTACCTAGGCCAGACCCCGCCGGGCCACCGCGGGGACCCGGTGCCCGGCGATCGACGCCACCATCTCCAGCACCTGCCGGGTCTCCGCCACCTCGTGCACCCGGTACACCTGCGCCCCGAGCCACGCGGACACCGCGGTCGTCGCCAGCGTACCGATCAACCGCTCCTTCACCGGACGGTCCAGCGTCTCCCCGACGAAGTCCTTGTTGGACAGCGACACCAGCACCGGCCATCCCGTGGCGGCCATCTCGTCCAGCCGCCGCGTCGCCTCCAGGCTGTGCCGCGTGTTCTTCCCGAAGTCGTGCCCGGGATCGATCAGCACCGACTCCCGCGGCACCCCGAGCGCGACCGCCCGCTCGGCCAGACCCACGGTGACGTCGAGGATGTCGGCCATCACGTCCTCGTACGTCACCCGATGCGGGCGCGTACGCGGCTGCACACCCCCCGCATGCGTGCACACCAGCCCCACCTGGTACCGCCCGGCGACCTCCGCGAGCCCCGGATCGACGCCACCCCACGCGTCGTTCAGCAGATCCGCTCCCGCCGCGCACACCGCCTCGCCGACCTCGGCCCGCCAGGTGTCCACGCTGATGACCACGTCCGGGAAGCGCCGCCGTACCTCGGCCACGAAACCGACCGTCCGCCGCGCCTCCTCCTCGGCCGTGACCTCCTCGCCCGGCCCGGCCTTCAC
Source organism: Streptomyces sp. NPDC001093 (assembly GCF_040298985.1). Lineage (NCBI taxonomy): Bacteria > Bacillati > Actinomycetota > Actinomycetes > Kitasatosporales > Streptomycetaceae > Streptomyces > Streptomyces sp. NPDC001093. Next base: position 13,154 of record NZ_JBEPBF010000031.1, read on the forward strand.
CCCGCCGATGTCGATGATCGCGGCGCCCTCGGCCACGGCCTGCTCCACGCGGGCGAGGGCCGGCTCGTCACGGAACGTGGCCCCTCGGTCGTAGAAGGAGTCCGGAGTCCGGTTCACGATCGCCATGATCACCGGCTCATGGGGCCCGAATTCCCGCTTGCCCAGCCTGAGCATCAGCTGTGACCTCTCCTCGTACGTCCCGCGGTACAACCGCCTGTGACCCTAACTGTCCGACTCGCATGGCACGATCGGACCCAGACAGTTTCAGCGTCCGGCACAAACGTCCGGCACGGAGCGTGGGGACCCTGGCGATGGTGATGTTCTTGTTCCTGGTCGTCGCGCTGGCCGTCGTGGTCGGCGCGGTGACACTCGCCGTGGTGGGCGGCAGCGGAAGCGGCCCGCTGCCCGAGGTGGCACCCGAGCGGCTGCAGGACCCGCTGCCCCCGGACCGCCCGGTGAACCGCGCGGACGTGGACGGCCTGCGCTTCCCGGTCGCCCCGCGCGGCTACCGCATGGCGGACGTCGACGACGCCCTCGGCCGGATCGGTGCCGAGCTCGCCGAGCGGGACGCCCGTATCGCCGACCTGGAGTCGGCGCTGGCAGGCGCCAGAGCCGCGGCGGCCCACGTCCACATGGAGAAGCCCGAGCGCCCCGAGGACCGGCGATGAGCGACGGCGCCGCCCGCGCCGGGCCCGACGGTGCCCTGCGCTGCCCCTGGGCCCTGTCCACCGACGACTATGTGTCGTACCACGACGAGGAGTGGGGCCGCCCGGTGCACGGCGACGACGCCCTCTTCGAGCGGGTCAGCCTGGAGGCCTTCCAGTCGGGCCTGTCCTGGATCACGATCCTGCGCCGCCGCGAGGGCTTCCGTGCCGCCTTCGCCGGCTTCCGCATCGAGAAGGTCGCCGCGTTCACGGACGAGGACCGCGAGCGCCTGCTGGCGGATGCGGGCATCATCCGCAACCGCGCCAAGATCGACGCCACGCTCGCCAACGCGCGCGTGCTCGCCGACTGGGCGGAAGGCGAGCTGGACGAGCTGATCTGGTCCCACGCACCCGACCCGGCCGGCCGCCCGGCCCCGAGGACCCTCGCCGATGTCCCGGCCGTGACCCCGGAGTCCACGGCCCTGTCCAAGGCCCTGAAGAAACGGGGCCTCGGATTCGTCGGCCCGACGACGGCGTACGCGCTGATGCAGGCCTGCGGCCTGGTCGACGACCACCTGGAAGCGTGCGTGGCGAGAGGAGCGGGTGCCTGACCAGGCCGCCCCGAGTTCGAGGCGGTGCGGCCGGGCCGGTGGCGCCATGAGCTCTTCGGACGGGGGCTGCCGGGGCCGACGATTTGAGTGGCTGACGGCGGTGTCCCATCGGCCCGGACGGCGCCTCACCGGCCCAGGTACTTCGGCTTCTCCTTGTTCACGAACGCCTCCACGGCGATCGCGTGGTCCTCGGACCGGCCGGCCCGGGTCTGCAGCTCGTCCTCCTTCTCCAGGGTCTCGGTGAGGGAGTGCGTGAGGCCGTAGGCCACCGCCTCCTTGAGGGCCGCGTACGCCACGGTCGGGCCCTCGGCCAGCGCCCGCGCCGTCTTCTCGGCCTCGGCGCGCAGCTCGGCCGCGGGGACGACCCGGTTGGCGATGCCCAGCTCCAGCGCGTCCTGGGCGCTGATGCTGCGCGGGAAGAGCAGCAGGTCGGCGGCGCGGCTCGGGCCGATCACCCGGGGCAGGGTCCAGGAGATCCCGGAGTCGGCGGTCAGCGCGACACCGGCGAAGGAGGTGTTGAAGGCGGCCGTGTCGGCGACCAGCCGGTAGTCCGCGGCGAGCGCGAAGCCGAAGCCGGCCCCGGCCGCGACCCCGTTCACCGCGGCGACCACCGGCTTGGGCGCCCCGGCGAGGGCCCGCACGATCGGGTTGTAGTGCTCCTTGACCGTGCTCATCGTCTGCCCGGACCCGGTCTCGCGGTCCGCCGCGAGCAGCCCGATGTGCTCCTTGAGGTCCTGGCCGACGCAGAACGCCCGGTCCCCGGCGGCGGTCAGCAGGATCGCCCGTACGGCCGTGTCGCCTGCCGCGGATTCCGCCGCCTCCCGGAGGGCGACCTTGGTCGCGACGTTCAGCGCGTTCATCGCCTCGGGGCGGTTCAGCGTGATCGTCGCGAGTCCGTCGCTCACCTCGTAGAGCACGGTGTCGGCCATGGCGCATCCCCTCCGGTTCGCGGGTGACGTACCGCTCAGTACGTCCTGGTATGAAGGACAGCATGGCGGAGATCGCCGCCCAAGGGCCGGACCGGACATGTGACCTGGATCAAAGAAAACCAGAGCGGAGCCGACCGCTGGATCTCCGTGCGGCGGTGCAGTATCGCAGCCACATCGCCGAATTGGGTGGTTTTGCTCGCGCGCGTTGCCCAAGCGATGCCGACTGATGTTGGTCATCGGGTCCTGCCATGCGGGATAATGGCTGGGAAGCAATGTGTTCGATGCCGGTGTCGCGTGTCCGTTACGGAACCGCGGATGCCCTCCCAGGGCTCTCGGCAGACGATGAGCTGGTTTCAGGAAGGGGAACGAGCATGGCGGCCATGAAGCCGCGGACGGGTGATGGCCCGCTCGAGGTGACCAAGGAGGGGCGGGGCATCGTCATGCGCGTTCCGCTCGAAGGCGGCGGTCGACTCGTCGTCGAGCTGACCCCTGACGAGGCCGAGGCGCTCGGCGACGCCCTCAAGAAGGTCGTCGTCTGACATCCCAGCGATCTTGTCCTTCGGACTGCCCCGGCATCGTACGCGGTGCCGGGGCAGTCGCGTGTCCCGTCCCGCGGCGGCCGGTCATCGCTTGACGGCGCACAGCAGCCCGTCGCCCACCGGCAGCAGCGAAGGGACGAGCTCCTGGCTCTCGCGCACCGCGCGCAGCAGCTCCCGCAGCCGCAGCACCTCCGTGGGCTGGGGGCCCGAGTCCACCGTACGGCCGTTGGCGAAGACGCCCTCGAAGACCACCAGACCGCCCGGCCGCAGCAGGCGCAACGATTCAGCGAGGTAGTCCAGGTACTCCAGCCGGTCGCCGTCGCAGAAGACGAGGTCGTAGCCGGCGTCCGCGAGCCGGGGGAGTACGTCCAGGGCGCGGCCCGGTATGAAGCGGGCCCGGTTGCTGGCGAAACCGCAGGCGCGGAAGGCCTGCCGGGCGAACTGCTGGTGCTCCGGCTCCGGGTCGACCGTGGTGAGCACGCCGTCCGGGCGCATGCCGTGCAGCAGATGGATTCCGGACACCCCGCAGCCCGTGCCGATCTCCGCCACCGCCTTCGCGTCCACGGAGGCGGCGAGCAGTCGCAGCGCGGCGCCGGTGCCGGGCGACACCGAGCGCAGGCCTGCGTCGCGGGCCCGGTCTCGGGCCCACCGCAGCGCCTCGTCCTCGGCGACAAAGGCGTCGGCGAACGCCCAGCTCGTCTGCCGGTTGCCGGTAATGACCCTCTCCTGTCCCCGTGGTTGCCTGGGCGTGACTGTATCCGTTGGCGCCGGGAACCCGCAGATGGGACCGGGCGTTTAAAGGGGGGAGACGGTGGCCCGGGATGTGAGGGGGGCAGGACGGGAGTGCAAGGGGTGGATCAGGACGCCGAGCGACAGCTGACGCAGCCGTATGAGCCGTATCAGCCCAGATCAAATTCTCGTAAAACCGCTTATGGGGAGCTAACGGGCGAGGTGGCTATGGTAGGGGCTCCACTGGACACCACCAGAGCTGACAGGGGAGGTGCGGCTGCGCCCGGAGACCGGGGTGGAGTGCTGCGGCGCTTCCTCGGGTCGGCGGGCAGGCCGAAATCCGTGACCGACACCGCTGCTGACCACCACGCCGGTTTCGCCGCAGGCGAGGCCCAGACCGCGACCTTCTCCACCGACGCGGACGGGCAGGCGTGGACTCCGCCCACGTGGGAGGAGATCGTCAGCACGCACAGCGGCCGGGTCTACCGGCTGGCCTACCGTCTGACCGGCAATCAGCACGACGCCGAGGACCTCACCCAGGAGGTCTTCGTCCGCGTCTTCCGTTCCCTGTCCACGTACTCGCCGGGCACCTTCGAGGGCTGGCTGCACCGCATCACGACCAACCTCTTCCTGGACATGGTCCGGCGCAAGCAGCGCATCCGCTTCGACGCCCTCGGCGACGACGCGGCCGAGCGCCTGGCCAGCCGCGAGCCCACCCCGCAGCAGCTCTTCAACGACGCGCACTTCGACGCCGACGTCCAGCAGGCCCTGGACACCCTCGCGCCCGAGTTCCGCGCCGCCGTCGTCCTGTGCGACATCGAGGGACTGTCGTACGAGGAGATCGCCGCGACCCTCGGCGTCAAGCTCGGCACGGTCCGCTCCCGTATCCACCGTGGTCGCTCCCAGCTCCGCAAGGCCCTCGCGCACCGTTCCCCGGAGGCCCGGGCGGCCGAGCGGCGCTCCTTCCTGACCCGTGTCCCCGCTCTGGGGGGAGGGGGCGCGACCGCGTGAGTGGATCCCGGCCCAAACCTGCGGAGGCACACCTCGCAGAGCAGCACCTGGGAGACCGGCTCTCCGCCCTGGTGGACGGAGAGCTCGGTCATGAGTCGCGTGAGCGGGTCCTCGCGCACCTGGCCACCTGTGCCCGGTGCAAGGCGGAGGCGGACGCCCAGCGCCGGCTGAAGAACGTGTTCGCGGAGGCGGCCCCGCCGCCTCCCTCGGCGAGCCTCCTGGCCCGCCTGCAGGGCCTCCCCGGAGGAGGTGACCTGGACGGCGACGGAATGTCGCCGCCCGGGGGACTCTTCGGCCGCGGCTCGGGGGGCGACGAACTCCCCGGGGCGTCGGGCGTCTCCGGCGTCTTCGGGGTCTTCGGAGTGAGGCGCGGCGACCGCTTCGCGTTCGGTTACGTCCCCGCCCGCCCGCACGGCCCCGCGCATCCGGACAGCCCTGTCCCGGCCGCCGAGGAGCGCGGCTTCCGTATCCATCCCGTCGGCCGACCGGACGACGGCCGCTCCGCCTCGCGCGGTCTGCGGTTCGCGTTCGCCGCCGCCGGTGCGGTGTCGCTGGCCGCGGTCGCCCTCGGCGGCGTGACCACCGCCATCCCCGGTGACACCACCGCGGACGGCCGCGGCGGCTCCGGCACCGGCAACAACGTGATCCCGGCGCGTTCGGCGGGCACCGGGGCGGGCTCGGGGGCGGCCACGCCGGACGGCCAGCGCCGCCGCTCGTTGGGGCCGTTGTTCGCCCAGGGCGGTACACAGTTCGGACCGATGCCGGCCGTCCCCACCTCGATGACCGCGCCGCTGGTGCCCGGACTGCCGACCCCCGCCACCGGTCGGACCCAGGGCGACGCCACCACGAGCGGACTGGCCGCGCCGGTGATGGCCGGTGCGGCCGCGGTCTCCCCGCTGATACGTCCGCTCGACGACACGGTGGTGTACCCGCTCAACGCCTGGTCCGCCGTTCCCGGAGTGAACGGCTCCGGCCTGCTGTCCGCCCCCGCGCCCGGCGCCACCCCCGCCGCCACGCCATCCCCCTCCGCACCCGACCGGACCCCCTGATCTGCCCCCGACCGGCCACTACGCCACGGCCCGTGAACCTGGTTGAATCCGGTGAGGGCCGTTCCCGCGGCGATGACCCGGGGGCGTAGTCGACGTTCCGCGGCCGCCGCCGAAGCGTGCGGCCGCGGCCAGCCGTGGGGAGAGCATGAACGAGGGGAACCGTGTCCCACCGGAGGACGACCCGGAGGGTACGGCGGGGGCGACACCGACCGACCGGACCGACACCGCGGAGCGGGAGAGCGCCGGGCAGCGTCGGACGCCGGGTGGCATCGGGTCGGCCGGGGCCGACGGGGACTTCGAGCTGGCCAAGCCGGTGCCGGGGGCGACGGCAGGTGCCGAGGCGGATGAGGCCACCGGGGCCGACGTGTCGGTCGAGCAGCCCGGGGAAGGCGCCTGGGCGGCTCCCGGCGAGCGGCCGAAGCCGTTGCACGACCCCGACCCCTACAGCACCCCGCCGTACGGCGAGCCGGGCCCCTGGGCGCCCGCACCGCCCGTACAGCACCCGGCGGTCACCGCGGCCCAGGGAACACCCGTGCCGCCCCCTACGGCTCCGCCCACGCCACCCCTGAGCACGGCACCGGGGGCTCCGGCGTTCGAACCCGGACCGCCCACACCGGGAGCCGGGACACCCGTACCCGGCGGCACCACTCCCGTCCCGGCACCCGAGGCGCCCGAGCCCGGCGCTCCGGCCGCCGGTCCTCCGGCCCCCGGCGCCCCCGCGGGTGCCCCGGCGCCGCCCCCCTCGGGAGGGGAGGCGGCTCTGCGTTATGACCCCTGGGCTGTGGGGTCCCCCAAGGAGCAGGTATGGGGGCAGGGGGCGTTGCAGCAGAGCGGTGTGGGGGTGCTGACGGACACGCAGCGCAAGCGGCGGGGGAAGAGGCTGTTGGTCGTGTGGACCCTCGTGGTCGCCGTCGTCTCCGCGGGTATCGGCGGGGTGGCCGGTGCCTGGGTCGAGCGCCACGGGCTGGGCGACGACGTCCACCTGCCGCAGGCGGGGCACGTGCCCGCCGGGCGGGCGCCGGACAGCGTGGCGGGGATAGCCGCCCGCGCGCTGCCCAGTGTCGTCACCCTGCACGTCACCGGGACCGAGCAGAGCGACACCGGCACCGGCTTCGTGCTCGACACCCAGGGGCACATCCTCACCAACAACCACGTCGTCGCGCCGGCCGGATCAAGCGGCGCCATATCCGTGACGTTCAGCAGCGGCGACACCGTCAAGGCCGAGGTGGTCGGCCACGACAGCGGCTACGACCTCGCCGTCGTCCAGGTCCACGGCCTGACCGGGCTCACCCCGCTGCCCCTCGGCAACTCCGACGACGTCCGCGTCGGTGACCCCGTCGTCGCCATCGGCGCCCCCTTCGACCTCGCCAACACCGTCACCTCCGGCATCATCAGCGCCAAGGAGCGGCCCATCACGGCCGGAGAAGAGAAGGGCGACGGCAGTGACGTCTCGTATGTCGATGCGCTGCAGACCGACGCCCCCATCAATCCGGGCAACTCCGGTGGCCCGCTCCTCGACTCCCGGGCCCAGGTCATCGGCATCAACTCCGCCATCCGTTCCGCCGACGGCGGCTCCGACTCGGACAGCGGCCAGGCCGGTTCCATCGGTCTCGGTTTCGCCATCCCCGTGAACCAGGCCAGGCGTGTCGCCGAGGAGCTGATCAGCGACGGCCATGCGACCCACCCCGTGATCGGCGTCACGCTCGACATGGCGTACACCGGCGACGGCGCCCGTATCGACAGCAGGAGCGCGGGCGGCGGCCCCGCCGTGAGCAAGGGCGGCCCCGGTGAACAGGCCGGTCTCAAGGCCGGCGACGTCATCACCGAGGTCGACGGGCAGCCCGTGCACACCGCCGAGGAACTGATCGTCAAGATCCGCGCCCACCGGCCCGGTGACCAGCTGCGGCTGACGGTCCGACGCGACGGCACGGACCGGGAGGTCCCGCTCCGACTGGGCGCGGCGGAGCAGAACTGACACAAGTCTCACCTCGGGACGGTACCGGCCGGACAGCAACGCCGGGTACCGTTGAGCGACCGAGGACATCGCAAGGAGCGTCAGGTGTTCAATGACATAGGGCCACTGGAGCTGCTGACGATCATCGTGCTCGCGGTGCTCGTCTTCGGTCCGGACAAGCTCCCGAAGGTCATCCAGGACGTCACGCGCACGATCCGGAAGATCCGCGAGTTCTCGGAGAGTGCCAAGCAGGACATCCGCAACGAACTGGGTCCGGAGTTCAAGGACTTCGAGTTCGAGGACCTCAACCCGAAGACGTTCATCCGCAAGCAGCTGGACGGCGACGAGCTGGGCCTGAAGGAGATCCGCAACGGGTTCGACCTGAAGAAGGAGATGGCCGAGGTCACGGACGCCGTCAACGGGCGGGAGAGCGAAGCCGTCCCGTCGTCCGCGTCTTCTTCGGGTTCGGCCGCCTCGGGCCGTATCGACATGACCAAGAAGCCGGAGGAGCTCGCCAAGGACGAGCGGCCGCCCTTCGACGCGGACGCCACCTAGCGGACGCCACGTAGCGGACGCCACCCGGGCGCATCCTCCGGCGCCGACACGCGCACACGGGCGCATGCCGCGCACGTGACGCGTTTCATAGCACGCCCCCGTCGCACACGGCCTGAACAGGCCGTTCGCGCGACCCACGCATCCAGCGCCTGCCCTGAGCCTCTCACCGGTGTGGATATGCTGCCGAGTTGTTGTGCGGACCGGACGAGTACGCCCGAAGGGGGGCGGGCCACCGCCGGTCCGACGAGAGCGAGGAGGCGTCCGGGCAGATGGAGACGACGAGTCGGGTGGGCGCGCAGGCGCCGGCCGCGGAGGGTGCGCAGCAGCTCCCCTCCGCCCGGCGCACGGTCGACGGTTATCTGCAGGCATCCTTCCCCTGGTACGGCCTCGACGAGGCGTTCACCGGGCCGCGCTGGCTGATGCAGGTGGGGACGGCGGCCGACGGTGCCGTCGAGCACGGGTCGATCGGGCACGGCGACGAGCCCTCCGTGCGCGGCGAGGCCGGCTCCGCCGGTGAGCCGCGGGAGAAGTTCGCGGTGGTCGTCACCGTCGCCGCGCAGCCGTCCCGGAGGAGCGCCGACGGTACGGGGCTGCTGGAGGCCACGTCGGTCTCCTCGGCGGCGTGGCTGGCCGGGGTGGGGCTGCTGTCGTTCACGTGGCCCGGGCAGATGGACCACAGCCTGCGGGACGACTGGCTGGAGCAGCAGACCGAGACGGCGTGGGCTCTGGCCGACGATCTGGAGGGGCCGGAGTGGAGTCGGCTCTCCCTTCCGGTGGACGGGGTCGCCGCCTCCTTCCACTACCGGGAGTCCGAGTTCGGATGGGTGCTCGCCGGTACTACTGAGGCGGGGGTGCACTTGGGGGCGTACGGGCGGGGCATGAGCGCGTACGGTCTCGGGTTCGCCGTGGTGAAGGACGTTGCCGCCTACGCGTGACATCCGCGCACGCAGTCGACGAAGGGGCGCCGACCGATGTCGGCGCCCCTTCGTCGTCAAGGCCTTCAGCAGGCTCTTCGACGAGTCCTCAGAACTTGTTCCGCGGTGTGATCCCCAGCGACAGGCCCGACAGACCCCGCTGCCGGCCGCCGAGCTTCCCCGCGATCGCCCGCAGGGCCGAGCCCGCCGGGGAGTCCGGGTCGGTCAGGACCACCGGCTTGCCCTCGTCGCCGCCCTCGCGGAGGCGGACGTCGATCGGGATGTTGCCGAGCACCGGGACCGTCGTACCCGTGGTGCGGGTGAGGCCGTCGGCGACCACCTGGCCGCCGCCCGTGCCGAAGACGTCGACCATCTCGCCGCAGTGCGGGCAGGGCAGACCGGACATGTTCTCGACCACGCCGACGATCTTCTGGTGGGTCTGGACCGCGATGGAGCCGGCGCGCTCGGCGACCTCGGCCGCCGCCTGCTGCGGGGTCGTCACCACCAGGATCTCGGCGTTCGGGATCAGCTGGGCGACGGAGATGGCGATGTCGCCGGTGCCGGGGGGCAGGTCCAGGAGCAGGACGTCCAGGTCGCCCCAGTACACGTCCGCCAGGAACTGCTGGAGCGCCCTGTGCAGCATCGGGCCGCGCCAGACGACGGGCGCGTTGCCCGGGGTGAACATGCCGATGGAGATGACCTTCACGCCGTTCGCCGACGGCGGCATGATCATGTTCTCGACCTGGGTGGGACGGCCGTCCGCGCCCAGCATGCGCGGCACGCTGTGGCCGTAGATGTCGGCGTCGACGACGCCCACCTTCAGGCCGTCGGCGGCCATGGCGGCCGCCAGGTTCACCGTCACCGAGGACTTGCCGACGCCGCCCTTGCCGGAGGCGACCGCGTAGACACGGGTGAGATTGCCCGGCTTGGCGAAGGGGACCTCACGCTCGGCCTGGCCGCCGCGCAGGGCCGCCGCCAGCTCCCTGCGCTGCTCGTCGCTCATCACGTCGAGGGTGACGTCGACGCGGGTGACGCCCTCGACCCGGGAGACCGCCTCGGTGACGCGCTGGGTGATCGTCTCGCGCATGGGACAGCCGGAGACCGTCAGGTACACGGTGACGGCGACCGCGCCGTCATCCCCGATCTCCACCGATTTGACCATCCCCAGTTCGGTGATGGGTCGGTTGATCTCGGGGTCGTTCACCGTCGCCAGTGCCTCGCGCACCGCGTCTTCCGTAGCCATAAGGACGATGGTACGGCGCGCCGAGGGGCGTCCGGGATGCCCCTCAGCGGTCGTCTGTGTCACGTCCGGGAGACCGATCTGACCGTTCCGCCGGGAATACGACATGCCCGGGGTGCCCGTCGTGCCGGCGCCTGTCCTCCAGCTCCTTGACCACGTCCTGCAACTCCGAGCGGATCCAGTCGCGGGTCGCGACCTCGCCCAGGCCCATGCGCAGCGCGGCGATCTCCCGGGTCAGGTACTCGGTGTCGGCGATGGACCGCTCGTTCTGCTTGCGGTCCTGCTCCAGGTTGACGCGGTCGCGGTCGTCCTGCCGGTTCTGCGCGAGCAGGATCAGCGGGGCCGCGTAGGAGGCCTGGAGGGACAGCACCAGCGTCAGGAAGATGAACGGGTACGGGTCGAACCGCAGGTGGCTGGGCGCGGTGATGTTCCACGTCAGCCACACGAAGATGACGACCGTCATCCAGACGATGAAGCGTCCCGTGCCCAGGAAGCGGGCGATCCGCTCCGACAGCCGGCCGAAGGCCTCCGGGTCCCACTCGGGCAGCACCCGGCGGCGCGGCGGGCGCGGCTGGTCCAGGCGGGGCGTGCGCGGCCGGGTGGCGGCGGTGGCGCCCGCCGGGGTGCGCTCGCGGGTCGCGGTGTCGCGCTCGCGCTCAGGAGCCATGGGTCCCCACCCCCTCGTTCTCGTCGTTCAGGTGGAACTCGGTCTCCCGCCAGTCCTCCGGCAGCATGTGGTCCAGCACGTCGTCCACGGTGACCGCGCCGAGCAGCGACCCGGACTCGTCCACCACGGGCGCGGCGACCATGTCGTACGTGGCGAAGAACCCGGCGATGACGCGCAGCGCCGCGTCCGGGGCGAGCGGCTGCAGGTCGGTGTCGACGAGGGAGCTGACCAGGGAGTAGGGCGGCTCGCGCAGCAGCCGCTGGAAGTGCACCGTGCCCAGGTACTTGCCCGTCGGGGTCTCGTCCGGCGGGCGGCAGACGTAGACCTGGGCGGCGAGCGCGGGGGAGAGGTCGGCGTTGCGGACCCGGGCGAGCGCGTCGGCGACCGTGGCGTCCGGGCGCAGCACGATCGGCTCGGTGGTCATCAGACCGCCGGCCGTGTGCTCCTCGTACGACATCAGGCGGCGCATGTCGGCCGCGTCGCTCGGCTGCATCAGGCTCAGCAGCCGCTCCTTGTCCTCCTCGGGCAGCTCGCCGAGCAGGTCCGCCGCGTCGTCGGGGTCCATGGCCTCCAGGACGTCCGCCGCGCGCTCCTCCTGCAGCTTGCCGAGGATCTCGATCTGGTCGTCCTCCGGCAGCTCCTCGAGCACGTCGGCCAGCCGGTCGTCGTCCAGGGCGGCGGCGACCTCGGCGCGCCGCTTGGCGGAGAGGTGGTGCAGGACGTTGGCGAGGTCGGCGGGGCGCAGCTGCTCGAAGGTGGCGAGCAGGCTCTCGGCGCCCTGTCCGTGCTCCTCCAGGGAGAAGCCGGTGACGGCCGACCACTCGACGGTCAGCGTCTCGCCCTTGGCGCGCCGGAAGGCGCTCGCCTTCCTGCCCTTGCGCACGAAGACGCGGTCGACCTCCCAGTCGCGGCGGGCCGGCAGCTGCTGCACGGACAGGTCGAGGACGGTGACCTCCTCGCGGGTCTCCGCCAGCGTCACCCTCCGGTCCAGCAGCTCGCCGAAGACCAGCCGCTCGGTGGGCCGCTGCTCGAAGCGCCGGACGTTCATCACGCCGGTGGTGATGACCTGCCCGGACTCGACGCCGGTGACCCGGGTCATGGGCAGGAAGATACGGCGCCGGGTGACCAGTTCGACGACCAGCCCCAGGAGGCGCGGGGGCTTGCGGCCCACGCGCAGCATCACGACCAGGTCGCGCACGCGGCCCACCTGGTCGCCGTTCGGATCGAAGACGGGGACCCCGGCGAGGTGCGAGACGAAGATCCGGGGGGCGCCGGCTGCCATGGCTCTGCTTCCTCTGCTGACGTGGCCTGGGAATCGCCCCTCTCCGGGGTGTTCCGCTTTCTTTGTGAATTGCTCGGAATTGCCCGCTCGGGTGCGCTTCAGGCTAGCCCGTACCGGTCGGATACGCCCTGGTGGGGGGTCCGGACGGACTCGCTCCGCCGCGCGGGCGAGGCACCGGTACGCTGCGGTCCACCGCTCAGGAACCGTCAGAAAGGCGACCCCACCTGTGACTGCGATTCCCCAGGGCCGTACCCGCCGGGCCGCGCTGGTCACCTCGATCTGCGTATGCGCCCTGACGGGGACGGCGGTGCTGAGCGGGTGCGGCAGCGAGGATCCGGACGCGGGGACGAACGGCGTGGGCAGGCTGCCCGCCGACACGATCCAGGCGAAGACCCGCGCGGCCGCCCAGGGGGCACCGGCGGTACGGCTGTCCGGCACCGTCGTCACCAGCGGCCGGACGTACCGGCTGGACATGCGGCTGAAGGCCGACGGCGGGACCGGGTCGGTGACCGCGAAGGGGGCGACCTTCAAGCTGCTGCGGGTCGGGAAGCAGCTGTATCTGAAGGCCGACGCGGACTTCTGGAACCAGGCCGGCGGCAAGGGCGGCGCCGGCGGAGACGGCGCGGCCGCCGCGTTGAACGGCAAGTACGTCAAGGTGCCGCAGGACGACCCCGCGTACAGGAAGTTCAGCGGCTTCACGGACAAGGACGTCCTCCTCGAGGGGCTGCTCGCACTGCACGGCCCACTGGCGACCGACGGCCACCACGACGACGCGGGTACCCGCACCATCCGCATCACCGGCGACAAGGGCTCCGGCGGCAGCCTCGACGTCTCCCTGGAGGGCACGCCGTATCCCCTCCGCCTGGTCCGTGGCGGCGGGGCGGGGACGCTCAGCTTCTCCGACTGGGGCAAGGACTTCGCCGTCGCCGAGCCCGCCCAGTCCGACACGGTGGATTACGGGCAGCAGCTGCCGGCGTCCTAGCGGCGCCCGGCCACGGCGGCGCATCCAGGGGTCCCTCACGCCTTTGAGGCGGTGGGGGAGGTGCCGAACCCTGCTCGGCCTTTCGGCCCCCGGCGCTACCGCCTCTTCCGGCGCTTGACGAGAAGCTTCGGCAGGCCCGCCGGCACCGGTCGCCGCGTGGTCGCCGGAGTCGCGACCGGCCGCTCGGCCAGGCTGCCGTCCGGCAACGGCGCCGGGGACCCGGCCGGAGTCAGGCGCAGCACCCGGCACTCGCGGGCCCAGCGGGCCGGCATCTGTTCGCCGTCGGGGGCGTTCAGGCGCTTGCCCTTCAGCTCGGCGACGGCCGCCTCCCACTCCTCGGAGCCGGAGGGCAGCTCGGACACGGCCGCCGGGAAGGTCACCAGCCGCCCGCCCTTGTCCTTGCTGCGCACGGTCACCTCGGCGGTGCCCCCGTCGACCAGCCCCTCCAGCGGCTGCTCGCCGGGCCCGTCGCCGACCAGGCACACCGCGCCCTCGTGCCACACGTGCCACAGCGCACGCGCGGCGGAGGCCCCGGCGCCCCTGACCCAGATGAGGCCGGACTTCTTCGAGGCCTCCTCGATGAGGGCCCGGTCGAGCAGCTCGCTTGTCATGGCGCCCAGCCTATCCAGTGCCCGCTCACAGCCAGCCGTTGCGCTTGAGCACCCGGTGGATGCCCACACACATGGCGATGGTGACGCCCAGGACCAGCGGGTAGCCGTACTTCCAGTGCAGCTCGGGCATGTGGTCGAAGTTCATCCCGTACACGCCGGTCACCATCGTCGGTACGGCGATGATCGCGGCCCAGGCCGTGATCTTGCGCATGTCCTCGTTCTGCGCGACGGACGCCTGGGCGAGGTTGGCCTGGAGGATGGAGTTGAGGAGTTCGTCGAAGCTCAGCACCTGCTCCTGGACCCGGGCGAGGTGGTCGGCGACGTCCCGGAAGTACTTCTGGATGTCCGGGTCGACCAGCCGCATCGGCCGCTCGCTCAGCAGCTGCATCGGGCGCAGCAGGGGAGCCACCGCGCGCTTGAACTCCAGTACCTCACGCTTGAGTTGGTAGATCCGCGCCGAGTCCACACCACGGGAGACCCCGCCCTTGCGGCCCGGCGAGAAGACCTCCGTCTCCACCTCGTCGATGTCGTCCTGCACGGCGTCGGCGACCGCGATGTAGCCGTCCACCACATGGTCGGCGATCGCGTGCAGCACGGCCGAGGGGCCCTTGGCCAGCAGCTCCGGGTCGTCCTGCAGCCGGTGGCGCAGCGCCCGCAGCGATCCCTGGCCGCCGTGCCGGACGGTGATGAAGAAGTCCCGGCCGGTGAAGCACATGACCTCGCCGGTCTCCACGACCTCGCTGGTGGCGGTGAGCCGGTCGTGCTCGACGTAGTGGATCGTCTTGAAGACGGTGAACAGCGAGTCGTCGTACCGCTCCAGCTTGGGCCGCTGGTGCGCCTGCACCGCGTCCTCCACGGCCAGCGGGTGCAGCCCGAACTCGCTCGCGATACCGGCGAATTCGGCCTCGGTCGGCTCGTGCAGCCCGATCCACACGAAGCCGCCGTCGCGCCGCACCAGCCGCATCGCCTCGTGCGGGCTGAGCGGCTTGTCGCTGCGCACGCGCACGCCGTCGCGGTAGACGGCGCAGTCGACCACGGCCGACGGGGTGGCGGGGTCACGGGTGGTGTCGTACGACACGCTCGACGCGCTCGTGGGCTTGCGCAGCGAGACGCGGGACGGACGGACCACGGCGCGCAGGTCGCGGATCATCGACATGGGCAGGCTCCTTCGCGACAGGCAACGAAAGACCGCCGACGACGGGTGGAACTACCCGGAATGGGGACGTCCTGACAAGGGGTCTCCCCGCCCTCGAGGCAGGGGAAGGATGTTTGGCACGTCCACAAAGCGGGGAGCACCGCACCGTCGCGGTGGCGACTTCGCTACTGATGCAGAACTGATTCGATCAGACGGATCGGGTGATCAGACGATCAGGGCAAAGCGAGACGAAGTGCTCTTCCGAAGGGCGACGTGCACGGGAAGGCGTAGAGCAGCCGGAAACCAGCCAGTGACTACATCAACGGGCGGAAGAGCGAGTGGTACTGCACGGTCGACTTCGATCCATGACAGCCCCACCTCCTCCGGCCGGTCCCTCGTAAGGGAGTCTCATCGGCGTCGGGACTCGATAGCGACGCTTCTGCGTGCTGCCCCGAACCACCGGCTCAGCGTAGCAGCCGCCCGATGTGTCAAGGCGCCGCTTTGCCCGCTGCTGACGAGTTCTATGCTCGCGTCATGGTTGATGTTCTTCCTCTGGTCGAGGCGCGGTTGACCACCGCCCTGGGCGAACCGGACGCGCGCGCCGCCGTCACCTTCCTCGGCACGGACCGCATCGAGGTGCTCCGGTTCCAGGAGGGGGACGTCCTGCGGTACGCGACCCTCGGCATGTCCGCCCACCCCATGACCGACCCCACCGCGATGCTCGCCGACCCGGTCAAGGGCCCCCGCGCCGAGCTGGTCCTCTCCGTGCGCGCGGGCCTCGCCGACACCGACAAGGTGCTCCGGCCGCTCGCCGTGCTGGCCGCGTCCCCGCAGGTGGAGGGTCTGATCGTGACCCCGGGAGCCTCCCTGGACGTCGGGGAGCCGCTGTGGCCCGGTGCTCCTTTCACCTCGTTCCTGGTGGGTGAGCCCGGCGGCCTGGTCGAGGACCTGGAGCTGGACGACCCGATGGAGCCCGTGCGGTTCCTGCCGCTGCTGCCGATGACCCCGAACGAGGCGGCCTGGAAGCGGGTGCACGGCGCCCAGGCCCTCCAGGAGCGGTGGCTCGCGCGCGGGACGGACCTGAGGGATCCCGCCCGCAGGTCCGTCCCGCTCGACTGATCCGGACGTGACCGATCTCACCAACGCAGGGCGGGGGCCCGTCAGTTGGCAAGGGCGGTGACACCGTCCTCGGCGGCGCAGCTGATCAATGTAGGTGACATCGAGTTTGCCGGACGGGTGATCGTCCTTGACGTGGGCGGGCAGGGGTAGGACCGTGGAGCCCTATGAGGGGCGAACCCAGTTGCCCGAGGTGCGGTGGCCGGGTCAGGGCGCCCGGTCTCTTCGCCGATGCGTGGCAGTGCGATGTGCACGGCACGGTGTATCCGCTGCAGCCCGTGATCCCGCCCAGTGTCGAGGCCCTCGGTGCCATCGTGCACCGCACGCACGTCCCGTTGTGGATGCCCTGGCCGCTCCCCGTCGGCTGGCTCTTCACGGGCGCGGCCTACGCGGGTGACGACCGCAGCGGGGGCCGCGCGACCGCCGTCGCCTGTTCCGGACCCGGCCCGCTCGGCGGCCCGGCCGAACTCATCCTGGTCGCCGAGGAGCTCGGCGTCGGCCTCGGTGCGCGGTACGCGGGCATCGACGGCCCGGACCCGGGGTCGTACATGAACGTCGAGAAGCCGCCCCAGGCCAAGGTGCTGGCCGTCGGTCGCCCGACCCCGCTCTGGCACGTCTACCGCACCCCCGACGACCGGGCCGTCTTCGCCGGTGAGGCCCTCGGTATGTGGCTGTGGGCGGTGATGTGGCCCGAGCAGGCGGGCCTGCTGATGTACGACGAGCTGGTGCTGACGGATCTGCGGGATGCGGGGGCGGAGCTGGATCTGGTGCCCTTCGGAGCGTTGTCGCCGCGCTTGCTCCGGCCGTAGCGCCCACTGGGGTGGGGGGTTCTGTGCGTCGGCGGGTGCAGGTGCTTCGTGGTTGCTCGCGCAGTTCCCCGTGCCCCTTGGGTGGGTTCAGTAGGGGGTGCTTCCAGGTTGCGGGTGTGACAGCCGGGCTTCAAATCCCCGCTATCCTTAGGTGTCCCCTTCCGTAGCCGTCCCCGTCTGGAGTCACCGTGCGCATCGATCTGCACTGTCACTCCACGGCCTCTGACGGTACGGACACCCCGGCCGAGCTGGTGCGCAATGCCGCCGCTGCCGGCCTGGACGTCGTCGCGCTGACCGATCACGACACCACCCGGGGGTACGCCGAGGCGATCGCCGCGCTGCCCGAGGGGCTGACCCTGGTCACCGGGGCCGAGCTGTCCTGCCGTGTCGACGGCATCTCGATGCACATGCTGGCCTACCTCTTCGACCCCGCGGAGCCCGCCCTGCTCGCCGAGCGCGAACTGGTGCGGGACGACCGGGTGCCGCGGGCCAAGGGCATGATCGCCAAGCTGGACGCACTGGGCGTGCCGGTCACCTGGGAACAGGTCGAGCGGATCGCGGCCGGCGGGTCCGTGGGGCGCCCGCATGTCGCGACGGCGCTGGTCGAGCTGGGTGTCGTGCCGACGGTGAGCGACGCGTTCACCGAGGAGTGGCTGGCCGACGGCGGCCGGGCCTTCGTGGAGAAGCACGAGACGGACCCCTTCGAGGCGATCCGGCTGGTCAAGAACGCGGGCGGGGTCTGTGTGTTCGCGCACCCGGCCGCCGCCAAGCGCGGTCGTACGGTCCCCGAGGCGCGGATCGCCGAGATGGCCGAGGCCGGTCTGGACGGCATCGAGGTCGACCACATGGACCACGACGCCGACGCGCGCGACCGGCTGCGGGGCCTGGCGAAGGACCTGGATCTGCTGGTCACCGGCTCCTCGGACTACCACGGCAGTCGCAAGACCGTGTCACTGGGCGCGTACACGACGGACCCCGAGGTGTACGGGGAGATCACGCGGCGGGCGACCGGTGCGTTCCCGGTGCCGGGCACCGGCGGAGTCTGAGGCCGCCGACGGCTCTCACGCGCCCCCATTCCACCCTTTTCCAGCAAGGCCAGTACTTCCCCATGTTCGACGTCGCCGTCTTCGGCTCTCTGTTCCTGACCCTTTTTGTCATCATGGATCCCCCCGGGATCACCCCGATCTTCCTCGCCCTGACCGCCGGGCGTCCGGCCAAGGTGCAGAAGCGGATGGCCTTCCAGGCCGTCTGCGTGGCCGGCGGGGTCATCGCCACCTTCGGTGTCCTGGGCCACCAGATCCTCGACTACCTGCACGTCTCCGTCCCCGCGCTGATGATCGCGGGCGGTCTGCTGCTTCTGCTGATCGCGCTGGACCTGCTCACCGGCAAGACCGACGAGCCGAAGCAGACCAAGGACGTGAACGTGGCGCTCGTACCGCTCGGCATGCCGCTGCTGGCCGGGCCCGGTGCGATCGTGTCCGTGATCCTGGCCGTGCAGAAGGCCGGCAGCGTGGCCACGCAGGTGTCGGTGTGGACCGCGATCCTCGCGATCCATGTCGTGCTGTGGCTGGTGATGCGCTACTCGCTGCTGATCATCCGGGTCATCAAGGACGGCGGTGTCGTGCTGGTGACGCGGCTCGCGGGCA
The DNA here is from genome assembly GCF_040298985.1 of Streptomyces sp. NPDC001093. Lineage (NCBI taxonomy): Bacteria > Bacillati > Actinomycetota > Actinomycetes > Kitasatosporales > Streptomycetaceae > Streptomyces > Streptomyces sp. NPDC001093. The sequence continues at coordinate 31,577 of NZ_JBEPBF010000031.1, forward strand.
TGATGCTCTCCGCGATCGCCGTACAGCAGATCATCAACGGCATCACTCAGGTGATCCGGGGGAGCTGAGCCCTCGTCGGCTCGGCTCCCCCGGAAAGCTTGAGTGGCGCGCAGCGCGTGAGCGTTACGAGGCCTGGGCCTCGGCCGGGCGGATCCACAGGCGCTGTCCGATGGCGGCGGCCTGCTGAACGATCCGGTTGACGGAGGCGGCGTCCACGACGGTGCTGTCCACGGTGGTGCCGTCGACCTCGTCGAGTCGCATGATCTCGAAGCGCACAGGCTTCTCCCTTCGTCTGGTCATCCTCCTGCGGAGAACTACTTGATGCGCCGGATCCGTATCCGGCGTTCACAGGGAGTCAACGCGCCGCTTGTTACAAACATTCCCTACGCTAAAGAAAATTTTCGAACGTCTAATTACTGACCGGTAAGTAGGTCGCCCGGACCGACAGGGGCCGGTTGTGTTCGCAGCGTGACCACCGGGACAATGGAGGCGATGAACGACGACCTGGCGGCCCTGGGCGCCCGCATCGACCGCACGAACGAGCTGCTGGAACGCATGCTCGCCGAGGTGGCGAAGACGCCCTCCACCCACGCGATCTTCGTCGACGCGGGCTATCTGTACGCGGCCGCGGGCCGGCTGGTCGCCGGGACCGAGGACCGCCGGGCCTTCGACCTCGACGCCGAGGGCCTGATCGACGCCCTCATCGACCGGGCCCGCCAGGTCTTCGCGGACAGCCGACTGCTGCGCGTGTACTGGTACGACGGCGCCCGCCGCCGCATCCACACCGCCGAGCAGCAGTCCATCGCCGAACTCCCCGACGTCAAGGTCCGCCTGGGCAACCTCAACGCCAACAACCAGCAGAAGGGCGTCGATTCCCTGATCCGCAGCGACCTCGAGTCACTGGCGAGGCACCGCGCGATCAGCGACGCGGCCCTGCTCGGCGGCGACGAGGACCTGGTCTCGGCGGTCGAGGCGGCGCAGGGCTACGGCGCCCGCGTCCACCTCTGGGGCATCGAGGCACCCGAGGGCCGCAACCAGGCCGAGCCGCTGCTGTGGGAGGTCGACAGCCAGCGCACCCTCGACCTCGAGTTCTTCAAGCCGTACGTCTCCCGCCGCACGGCCGCCGCCTACGACGCCACCGCCGGCACCCGCCCCACCCGTGAGAACGTCCGCTTCGTCGGCGCCCGGATCGCCGCGAAGTGGCTGGCCGAGCGGGGCCGTGAGTCCCTGGTCGAACTGCTCCCCGGCCATCCCTACCTCCCCGGCTCCGTCGACCAGGACCTGCTGGTCGAGGCCGAGGGCCTGCTCCAGTACTCCCTGCGCGGCCAGGCCGACCTGCGCCGCGCCCTGAGGGACGGCTTCTGGGAGCATCTGCAGACGCAGTACTAACCCTGCCGGACCGCGGTGTCCCAGAAGCCGGCGATCGCGCGGGCCGTGGCGAGGGGCTGGTCGGTGTTGGGGGAGTGCTCGGCGTTCTCGATCACCGTCCGCCGTGCGCCGAGCCGTACCGCCATGTCGTCGAGCAGGGGCAGCGGCCAGGTGTCGTCCTGTGCGCCGGACAGGACGTGGAACGGCAGCGGCAGCGCCGCCAGTTCCCCGACCCGGTCCGGCTCCGTGCACAACTGGCGTCCGGCGGCGACGAGTTGGGCGGGCTTGGTGCCCAGCCAGCGGCGCTGCAGGTCGTCGCGGTCGTCGAGGCCGCCGTCGAGTACCGCCGTCTCGGTCTCCTCGGGCGTCTCCATCGCCCGCATCGCGTCCCACACCTGGGCCATGGTCATCACCGCGAGCGCGTCCCGCAGCAGCTTCACGCGCTGCTGCTGGGATTCCGAGATCTGCGCCGGGCCGGAGGCCATGAGGGTGAGCGACCGGAAGGGCGCGTGGTCGAGCAGCACGGCCGCGCGCGCGACCTGCCCGCCGAAGGAGTGTCCCAGCAGATGCACCGGCTCCCCGAGCGCCTCGGCCTGTGCCAGCACGTCCAGCGCCAACTCCTGCTGCGCATAAGGGGATTCGTCGGTCTCGGGCCCGTCCGACTCGTACTGCCCGCGCCCGTCCACGGCCACGGTCCGGTAACCGCGCTGCGCGAGCGGCACGTGCAGCGGATTGAAGTCCTCCTTGCTCCCGGTGAACCCCGGCAGCAACAGCGCCACCCCTCGGGGCTCGGCCCCGTCGGCCACGGGAGCGTCGACAACGGCGAATTGCCCGCGCGCGGTCCGCAGCGCGTACGCACGGGCACCGGGAGGCGGGACGAAGGTGGCGGGCCTGCTCATGGGGAGAGGTTATCGGAGTGCCCCGAAGGGGCGCGGGGCTGCGTCCCGCCTGCGCCTGCGCCGCGAGGGCGCGACCGGCACATACGACGGCCCGGTCCACATCGGTGGACCGGGCCGTCGGTGGTCGGTGCCGGATCAGCCCTCGGCGACCTCGACGGCCGCCGTGGCCTTACGGGTACGGCGACGCGGCTTGGCCTCCGGCTCCTCGGTGGCCTGCGCCGGAATCTCGGCGGCGACCGCCTTGGCGACGGCCTTGCGGGTCCGCCGGACCTTGGGCGCGGCCACCTCGGCGTCCCCGTCCGCCTCCACGACGGCAGCGGCCGTCTTGCGGGTCCGGCGGGGCTTGGCCTCGGCTTCGGGGGCCTCGGTCGTCTCCGGTGCGGCGGCGGCCGTCTTGCGGGTGCGGCGCGGCTTGGGCTCCGCCTCCGCGTCCGCCGGTGCTGCCTCGGTGACGGCGGCGGCCGTCTTGCGGGCCCGGCGGGGCTTGGCCTCGGCTTCGGGGGCCTCGGTCGTCTCCGGTGCGGCGACGGCCTTCTTGCGGGTGCGGCGGGGCTTGGCTTCCGTGCCCTCGGCCGTGTCGACCGCGGCCTCGGCCTGCGGTGCGGCGGCGGCCGTCTTGCGGGTGCGGCGCGGCTTGGCCTCGGCCTCGGCGGTCTCGGTCGTCTCCGGTGCGGCGACGGCCTTCTTGCGGGTGCGACGCGGCTTGGCCTCCGCCTCCGCGTCCGCCGGTGCTGCCTCGGTGACGGCGGCGGCCGTCTTCCGCGTGCGGCGCGGCTTGGCTTCCGTGCCCTCGGCCGTGTCCACGGCCGTCTCGGCGGCGGACTCGGCCGTCTTGCGCGTACGGCGGCGCGGCTTCGCCTCCGGGGCCTCCACGGGCGCGGCTTCGGTCTGCGGCTCGGCGGCGACAGGCGCCGGCTCCGCCTCCGATGCGGTGGCCTCGGGCGTCGTCCCCGTCGCAGCCGGCTCCGCCGTCTTGCGGGTGCGGCGGCGGCGCGGCTTCTCAACCGCCTCCGGAGCCTGCGGGGTCTCCAGCCGGCCTGGGCCCTCCGCCGTGTCCACCGACTCGACGGCGGCCTCGGTGGCCGTCACCGGCTGTGCCGACGCCCCACCGCGCGTACGGCGACGGCGGCGCAGGGTGCGGGGCGCGCCGGACTCCTCCACGCCGGCTGCCTCCAGGGCGCCCGGCTCGGCGGCCGCCACCGCGGCGGCCCCGGTGTCCGTGGCGCCGTCGACCAGTGCTCCGCCACGGGTGCGGCGGCGACGGCGCGCCGTACGGTCCGTACGCTCGCGCTCGGCGGTGCCGGACCCGGGACGGCCGTCACGCTCGCCCCGGCCACCACGGCCACGGCCGCGCGCGCCACGCCCGCCGGTCTCACCGAGGTCCTCCAGCTCCTCCGCGTCCAGACCGGCACGGGTCCGCTCCGAGCGCGGCAGGGTGCCCTTGGTGCCCTCGGGGATGCCGAGGTCGGAGAACAGGTGCGGGGAGGACGAGTACGTCTCCACCGGGTCGTTGAAGTCCAGCTCCAGCGCCTTGTTGATCAGCTGCCAGCGCGGGATGTCGTCCCAGTCGACGAACGTGATCGCCGTACCCTTGGCGCCCGCGCGGCCCGTACGGCCGACCCGGTGCAGATACGTCTTCTCGTCCTCGGGGGACTGGTAGTTGATGACGTGGGTCACGCCCTCGACGTCGATGCCGCGCGCGGCGACGTCGGTGCAGACCAGGACGTCGACCTTGCCGTTGCGGAAGGCGCGCAGCGCCTGCTCGCGGGCGCCCTGCCCGAGGTCGCCGTGGACCGCGCCGGAGGCGAACCCGCGACGCTGCAGTTGCTCGGCGATGTCGGCGGCCGTGCGCTTGGTGCGGCAGAAGATCATCGCCAGTCCGCGGCCCTCGGCCTGCAGGATGCGGGCGACCATCTCCGGCTTGTCCATGTTGTGCGCGCGGTAGACGAACTGCTTGATGTTCGCGACCGTCGCGCCCTCGTCGTCCGGCGCGGTGGCGCGGATGTGCGTGGGCCGGGACATGTAGCGGCGCGCGAGACCGATGACCGCGCCCGGCATGGTCGCCGAGAACAGCATGGTCTGGCGCTTGACCGGCAGCATGTCGATGATCTTCTCGACGTCGGGCAGGAAGCCCAGGTCGAGCATCTCGTCGGCCTCGTCGAGGACCAGGCACTTGACGTGCTTCAGGTCGAGCTTCTTCTGGCCCGCGAGGTCGAGCAGCCGGCCCGGGGTGCCGACGACCACGTCGACGCCCTTCTTCAGTGCCTCCACCTGGGGCTCGTAGGCCCGGCCGCCGTAGATCGCGACCACGCGCACGTTACGGACCTTGCCCGCGGTCAGCAGGTCGTTGGTGACCTGGGTGCACAGCTCGCGCGTGGGTACGACGACGAGCGCCTGCGGGGCGTCGGTGAGGGCCTCGGGGGCGGCGCGTCCGGCCTCGACGTCGGCGGGGACGGTGACGCGCTCGAGGAGCGGAAGACCGAAGCCCAGCGTCTTGCCGGTGCCGGTCTTGGCCTGGCCGATGACGTCCGTGCCGGAAAGGGCGACGGGGAGCGTCATCTCCTGGATGGGGAAGGGAGTGATGATGCCGACGGCCTCCAGGGCCTCGGCGGTCTCGGGAAGAATTCCGAGTTCTCGAAACGTCGTAGTCAGGATCATGCCTCTTCTGTGTGCGCGGCGCGAGGCGAGCGCGGGGGTCATGTGCGACCGTGCCGGGGACGTCGGCTGCCGTACGGGCGAACCACTAAGGCAAGCCGTAAGACACGGGACCTCTGCCGACGCTCTAGCGCTCGTACCGCTGAGGGTGTCCCTCCGGTCGTCGTACGTACTGAGCCGTACGGCCGGGGAGGGCTGTCGGGTCGGAGCCGATCGGGCCACCGACCGGGCATCCTCATGCGTGCGGCCTGTAGGGAGGCGTCGAACACCGTCGACGCACTCTTGCAGGCGCATTACCACCATACCCCGGATTCGCGCACATGCGATGGCCGATTTGGTCACGTCGTGGTCGTCACACTGATCGGCGAGGACCTTCCGACACCACGCAAGCGGGCTATTGTGCGCCTCATGACTAGCTCTGACAAGCCTGAGAACGCGTCCGCCGCCTCCGTCGAGTCCACCGGTGTCGCCGCCCAGGACTGGGCGCAGGCCGCCGTCGACCCGCAGTACCGCGCCGCCGTCGTGGACCTGCTCGGCGCGCTCGCGTACGGGGAGCTTGCGGCGTTCGAGCGGCTCGCCGAGGACGCGAAGCTCGCGCCGACCCTCGCGGACAAGGCGGAGCTGGCGAAGATGGCCTCGGCCGAGTTCCACCACTTCGAGCGGCTGCGGGACCGGCTGACCGAGATCGGCGAGGAGCCGACGGCCGCCATGGACCCGTTCGTCGCCGCGCTCGACGGCTTCCACAAGCAGACCGCTCCCTCGGACTGGCTGGAGGGTCTGGTCAAGGCGTACGTCGGCGACTCGATCGCGAGCGACTTCTACCGGGAGGTCGCCGCCCGTCTGGATTCGGACACGCGTGAGCTCGTCCTCGCCGTCCTCGACGACACCGGGCACGCCGGGTTCGCGGTGGAGAAGGTGCGGGCCGCCATCGACGCCGACCCGCGCGTGGGCGGCCGGCTCGCGCTGTGGGCGCGGCGGCTGATGGGCGAGGCGCTGTCGCAGTCCCAGCGGGTGGTCGCCGACCGGGACGCGCTGTCCACGATGCTCGTGGGCGGGGTTGCCGACGGGTTCGACCTCGCGGAGGTCGGGAGGATGTTCTCGCGGATCACCGAGGCGCACACCAAGCGGATGGCTGCGCTGGGCCTCGCGGCCTGAGAGCCGGTGCGCTCCGTGGGGCGGGTGCCGTTGTTTCGCGGCTGCCGGGGCGCGTGGGGGCTGGTCGCGCAGTTCCCCGCGCCCCCAGGGTGTTGCTGCTCGCCCCGTCCGTGAAGGCGCCGTTGCTACGCCGTCGCTGATCGGCGCAACCTGCCTGCCGGGCGGATGAGCAGGGACAGGGACGCCGCCGAGATGATCGCGGCGCCCAGGAGGCTCAGCCAGGCCCCGCCGGGGCCGAGGGCGGTGTGGGTGACGAAGTCGCCGAAGAGGGCCCCGGCGATGCCTGTCGAGATGACCAGCGGGCGGGCCGGCAGGCGGTGGGGCAGGCGGTACGCCGCGATCAGGGCGAGGGCCAGACCGAGCACTGCGGATGCGAGTGCTTCCAGGATCATGTCGGGGTCCCTCCCATGGCCGGTCCGCCTTGAACGGTCGTAGCCCGTCATACCCGTGACCTGCGGAGTGCAATCCTCCGCTGTGGAGGAGTTGTGCTCCAACTGTGTGCCCGGACCATGCGGAAGGCCGCGGGCGCGGCACCAGCGGAAGGCCGCGGGTGCCGCACCATGCGAAAGGGCCCGGCGGCACACGGCCGCCGGGCCCTTCTCACGACGTCGGCCTACAGCGCGCCGAACCCCACCTTGCGCACGGTCGGCTCGCCGATCTCCACGTACGCCAGGCGGTCCGTCGGCACCAGGACCTTGCGGCCCTTCTCGTCCTCAAGGGTCAGCAGCTGCGTCTTGCCGGACAGCGCCTCGGACACCAGGCGCTCGACCTCCTCGACGCTCTGGCCGCTCTCCAGAACGATCTCGCGAGGCGCGTACTGCACGCCGATCTTGACCTCCACGGCTATGTCCCTCCGACGGTCAGTGATGTGCGCGATCTTCCGCGCCGTACCCAGCACACATTAGTCCGGTGAGGGGACCCGCACGCTGCGGGACGGAACGCCGTCAGCGAACAGCGTGCGGGAACAAACGGCCGTCAGTGGTGTTCGGTGCCGTGCAGCGGGAAGCCGGCGATGCCCCGCCAGGCCAGTGAGGTCAGCAGCTGCACCGCCTGGTCGCGCGGCACGCTGCGGTCGCTGTGCAGCCAGGAGCGGGCCACCACCTGGGCGAGACCGCCGAGTCCGGAGGCGAGCAGCATCGACTCCGCGCGCGACAGGCCCGTGTCCTCGGCGATGACGTCGCAGATCGCCTCGGCGCAGTCGTTGGTGACCTTGTCGACGCGCTCGCGGACCGCGGGCTCGTTCGTCAGGTCCGACTCGAAGACCAGCCGGAAGGCGCCACCGTCGTCCTCGACGTAGGCGAAATAGGCGTCCATGGTCGCCCGGACGCGCTGCTTGTTGTCGGTCGTCGACGCCAGCGCGTTGCGCACGGACTGGATCAACGACTCGCAGTGCTGGTCCAGCAGCGCGAGGTAGAGGTCGAGCTTGCCGGGAAAGTGCTGGTAGAGCACCGGCTTGCTCACGCCGGCCCGCTCGGCGATGTCGTCCATCGCCGCCGCGTGGTACCCCTGCGCGACGAAAACCTCCTGGGCAGCGCCCAGCAGCTGGTTCCGTCGGGCTCGGCGTGGCAGGCGAGTGCCACGCGGGCGTGCTGCCTCAGTTTGCTCGATGGCTGTCACGCCGCCTCCCAAAGTCGTCCAAATCGCGGTGTCGGCCGCGCGGCCATCGTACTTTTCGGTAACCGTGGTGTGCGCGGTGCGAGCGCAGAATTTCACGTACCGGACGGCGACGAAAGCCGCAGCCGGCTCCGCGCACGGCCGCGGGAGTCCGGCGAGGTCAGCGGTAGTCGTCCTCGTCGAGCGAAACCACACGCGCCTGTTCGATCAGATCGGCCTCGTTCGCACGGTCCGCATGGACGCCCGTCAGGGGGTCGTCACGGTCGGGCCTGACATCGGTGTGCTGCTCGGCGGCGTCCACCTCGGGGGCTTCGACGTCGATCTCCGGGGCCGTCTCGGCCTCCAGATCCTCGATCGTGTCGGGCTCGGTGGGGTCATGGGCCATGGTGGGCTCCCTTCCTACGAACGTCCCTGGTGAACAGCAGGGGCAACATACGGGTGCCCTGTGTACGAGCCTAGGAGACGGCAGAACCGGACGCCATGCCGTCGCGCCTGTTCGTAGCGGGCCGGTACGCTCCGGGTTCACCCGCCGGTTCCGGTGCAAACGTCTCTGTGACGGATGCGCTGGTTGTGACGGCGAACACATGAACCACGACGTGATCACCTCGTAACATTGCCGCATGTCTTCGACCGAGTCGCCGTCCGTGCCGGCCGCCAGTGTGCTTCCGCGGGTGGCGCCCGTCCGGGTCGGTGAGGGCGAGCGGCTGCGGTCCGTGGGGCTGCCCGGAGTCACCCTGTCGATCCGTTCCCGCCCTCCCGCGCGCGAGGGCCTGCCGCCCGCGCTGTACGTCCACGGGCTCGGCGGATCCTCGCAGAACTGGTCGGCGCTGATGGCCGAGCTGGACGGCGTGGTCGACGGCGAGGCGGTCGACCTTCCGGGCTTCGGCGACTCCCCGCCCCCGGACGACGGGAACTACTCCGTCACCGGGCACGCGCGTGCGGTGATCCGCTATCTCGACGCGGCCGGGCGCGGCCCGGTCCACCTGTTCGGCAACTCCCTCGGCGGCGCGGTCGCCACGCGCGTGGCGGCTGTACGCCCCGACCTCGTCCGCACGCTCACACTCGTGTCGCCGGCCCTGCCGGAGCTGCGCATCCAGCGCACCGCGGCGCCGACCGCGCTGCTCGGCGTGCCCGGCGTCGCCGCCCTGTTCACCCGGTTCACCAGGGGGTGGACGGCCGAGCAGCGGGTGCGCGGTGTCCTGGCGCTCTGCTACGGCGACCCCGGGCGGGTGTCGCCCGAGGCGTTCCAGCACGCCGTGGAGGAACTGGAGCGGCGGCTGCAGCTGCCGTACTTCTGGGACGCGATGGCCCGCTCCGCGCGCGGGATCGTCAACGCCTACACGCTCGGCGGACAGCACGGGCTGTGGCGCCAGGCCGAGCGTGTGCTCGCGCCGACCCTGCTGATCTACGGCGGCCGCGACCAGCTGGTCGGCTTCCGCATGGCCGGCCGGGCCGCCCGCGCCTTCCGCGACTCGCGCCTGCTGTCCCTGCCGGACGCGGGGCACGTGGCGATGATGGAGTACCCGGGCGTGGTGGCCACGGCCTTCCGGGAACTCCTCGCGGAGACCGGGGACGCCGGCACCGACTCGGGCACGGGGAGCTGAGGCCGGCGTGGGACGTCACAGCCGCCGCGGCCCGTCTCCGAAGGGCGACTCCGCGGACATACCCGCCGCCAGGCGGAAGGGCGGCGCCCGGGACGGGCAGCCGCTCCTGCCCGGCCGGCGACAGGCACCGACGGACGGGGCCGGCACCAGTGCCGATGCCGCAACCGCAACCGGATACCCGCCGCGCGGCCCGCAAGAACCACCGACGTTCCCGCAGGACCACGCGCCACGTTTCGGGGAGGGGACTCCGGCCCAGGGTGTGCCGCGTTTCGGGGAGGGGGCTCCGGTGCGGGGTGTGCCTCGTCCGCCTGACGGCACGCCCGCGCAGGGTGTTCCGAGGTTCGCGGACGGCACGCCGGGCCGGGGTGTGCCGCGTTTCGGGGAGGGGACTCCGGCGCGCGGCGTCCCCCGCCTCCCTCATGGCGCTCCCGCGCGCGGTGTCCCGGGCTTTCCGGAGGGCACTCCCGCGCACGGCGTCCCGAGGCTTCCCGACGGCACCCCGGCACACGGCGTCCCCCGTCTGCCCGACGGCACGCCCGCGCACGGCGTCCCCCGTCTTCGTGAGGGCGCTCCCACGCGTGGTGGGCATCCCGAGCAGCGGGAAACCGGCGGGGGCTGGGGCCGGTTCGCGGGGGCGGCCGGTCCCGGTGTGGTGCTTCCGCGGCAGCGGTCGGCCGGGCCGGGGCCCGGCTCCGGGCCCCGGCAGGAGTACCTCGACGCCTTCGCCGACGGGCGCGTCCGCGGCGTCGGCCTCGACGACGACATCGACGACGACGTCTTCACGCCCCGCACGGGGACGCCCCGCCCCGCCGTGGAACACCCGGCCGACGCGCCGGAGGCGGACGCCGATGACGCAACCCCGGCCGGCCCGCCCGCCGAGCGCCCCGCCGGCCTGCCCGCGCAGCGCACCGGCGGCAAGGGACGGGCCTTCACCGGAATCGCGGCGGCCGCCGTCACCACCGTGCTCGCGGTGGTCGTCGCCGGCCAGGTGACCGGGTCGCACCACGACGGCGGCGCAGAGTCGAACTCCGCCACCGACCAGGCCCGGGACGCACGCACCCCCGGCGGTGCGACCCCGTCCGCCTCGCCCGGCACGGCCACGCTGTCGTACGAGCAGAAGATGGACCGGAAGTACCCGCTCAGCTCCACGCTGAAGGGCTCGGGGAAGTTCGACTCCGTGCCCGGTTTCGCCAAGGCGCCCGGCACCGGGCAGAAGTACACCTACCGCGTGGACGTCGAGCAGGGACTCGGCCTGGACGGCGAGCTGTTCGCCGAGGCCGTGCAGAAGACCCTGAACGACGACCGCAGTTGGGCCCACGCCGGCGCCCGCACCTTCGAGCGGATCTCCTCCGGCAAGCCCGACTTCGTGATCACGCTGGCGAGCCCCGGTACGACCGCCGAGTGGTGCGCCAAGTCAGGGCTCGACACCACCGAGGACAATGTCTCCTGCGACTCGGCTGCCACCGAACGAGTGATGATCAATGCCTACAGGTGGGCCCAGGGCAGCACGACATATGGCGACAAGATGTACGCCTACCGGCAGATGTTGATCAATCATGAGGTCGGTCACCGGCTCGGCCACGGCCATGTGACGTGTCAGAAGGACGGCGAACTCGCCCCCGTCATGCAGCAGCAGACCAAGTTCCTCGACCATGACGGAATCCACTGTCTGCCCAACCCCTGGCCTTATCCCAGGAGTTGACGGATACCACTTATGTCACATTGACATGCGGCGCGAGTTCGTTCATATTCCTGTGCATGTGGTCTAGTCATGCCGCCTCCGACAGCGCAGCCATCGAGCTGGCGCTCATCGGCGTGACCGCACTCTGCGTGGCCGACGTCCACTGTCGCTGACGCCGCCTCCCTGGCGTTCGCGTCGCGACCCTTTTCTCCCTTTTGTGTCCGTGAGTGAGTCACGGATTTTCGACGACCGACGCCGGGGCTGACGTCTGCCCGCAATCGTCTCACCCCTTGTCTGTAAGTCTCAGTATTCGAGAGGTCGTCATTCCGATGCGTCAACCGTCCGTCATAGCGCGCCGCGTGGCAGCGGCATCCGTCAGCCTGGTCGTGGCAGCGGGCGCCGCCGCCTGCGGCCCGAAGGACAACGGTGCCAAGGGCTCCGGTGGCGACTCCACGCCCCGCAGGGGCGGCACCCTCACGGTGCTGAACTCCCAGCCGCAGACCGACTTCGACCCGGCCCGCCTCTACACCTCCGGCGGCGGAAACGTCCCTTCGCTGGTCTTCCGCACCCTCACCACGCGCAACCGCGCGAACGGCGCGGCCGGCGCCAAGGTCGTCCCCGACCTCGCCACCGACACCGGGCGCCCCAGCAAGAACGCGACCGTGTGGACGTACACCCTGAAGGCGGGACTCAAGTACGAGGACGGCACCCCGATCACCGCGGCCGACATCAAGTACGGCATCGAGCGCTCCTTCGCCCCCGAACTCTCCGGCGGCGCACCCTACTTGCGGGACTGGCTGGTCGGTGCGGCCGACTACCAGGGGCCCTACAAGGACAAGAAGGGGCTCTCGGCGATCGAGACGCCGGACGCGCGGACCATCGTCTTCCATCTGAACAAGCCCGAGGGCGAGTTCCCGTTCCTCGCCACGCAGACGCAGTTCACCCCGGTGCCCAGGAGCAAGGACAACGGCACCAAGTACGAGGAGCACCCGATCTCGTCCGGCCCCTACAAGGTCGTCAGGAACGAGAACGACGGTGAGCACCTGGTCCTGGAGCGCAACACGTACTGGTCGGCGGCCGTCGACGACCAGCGCAAGGCCTACCCGGACACCATCGACGTCCGCTCCGGCCTCGACTCCCCGGTGATCAACCAGCGGCTGTCCGCGTCCCAGGGTGTGGACGCCGCCGCGGTCACCACGGACACCAACCTCGGCCCGGCCGAGCTCGCCAAGGTCAGCGGCGACAGGGAACTGGCCGCGCGCGTGGGCACCGGCCACTTCGGCTACACGAACTACATCGCGTTCAACCCGACCGTGAAGCCGTTCGACAACCCGAAGGTGCGGCAGGCGATCGCCTACGCCGTCGACCGCTCCTCGGTGGTCAACGCGGCCGGCGGCAGCGCGCTGGCCGAGTCCGCCACCACCTTCCTGCCCGACCAGAAGTCCTTCGGCCACACGCCGTACGACCCGTTCCCGGCCGGTGCGTCCGGCAATCCGGCCAAGGCCAGGGAACTGCTCGCCCAGGCCGGTTACAAGAGCGGTCTCACGGTGACGCTGACCCATTCCAACGCCAAGGATTTCGAGACCAGCCCCGAGATCGCGACCGCCGTCCAGGACGCGCTCAAGAAGGCCGGCATCACGGTCAGGCTGCAGGGCCTGGAGGACAACGACTACCGGGACAAGATCCACAGCGTGAAGACCGAGCCCGGTTTCTTCCTCGCGCACTGGGGTGCCGACTGGCCCTCCGGCGGTCCGTTCCTCGCGCCGATCTTCGACGGCCGGCAGATCGTCAAGGACGGCGCGAACTTCAACACGGGCCTGCTCAATGACAAGTCGGTCAATGACGAGATTGACGCGATCAACAAGTTGACCGACCTTGACGCGGCCGCCGAGCGGTGGGGCGCACTGGACAAGAAGATCGGCGAGAAGGCCCTCGTCGTGCCGCTGTTCCACCCGGTCTACAAGCGTCTGTACGGCAAGGACGTCAAGAACATCGTCATCAGCGACTGGACCGGCGTGCTGGACATCTCCCAGGTCGCGGTGAAGTAGCGCCGTGAGCGAGGCACTCGTCGCCGTCGGGGCCGCCGGGACGGACGCTTCCGTCCCGGCGGCTTCGGGGGCCCGTCAGTTCTGGCGGCGGCTGCGCGCGCAGCGCGCCGCCCTGGTCGCCGCGGCCGTCGTCGCGCTGCTCGTCCTGGTCGCGCTCGCCGCGCCGCTGCTCACCGCCCTGGAGGGCCAGGACCCCACCACCTACCACCCGTCCCTGGTCGACTCCGCGCGCGGGGGCGTGCCCATCGGCTCCCTCGGCGGCATCGGCGCCGACCACTGGCTGGGCGTCGAACCGCAGACCGGCCGCGACCTGTTCGCCCGCCTGGTGTACGGGGCGCGGGTGTCGCTGGGCGTCGCGCTGGCGGCCACGGTGGTGCAGGTCGCCATCGGTGTCGCGGTCGGCGTGGGATCCGCGCTCGGCAACCGATGGGTTGATCAACTGTTGAGCCGTGCCACGGACATCATCGTCTCGATGCCGCTCATGATCATGTCGTTGGCACTGCTGGCCATCGTGCCGTCCAGTTTCCCGCGGCCGGTCCTGGTCACCCTGGTCATCGGCCTGATCGCCTGGGGCAACATCGCGAAGATCGTGCGGGCCCAGACCCTCTCGCTCAAGGGGCTCGACCACGTCTCCGCGGCCCGGCTGAGCGGCTGGGGCACCTGGCACGTCGCCCGCCGCGAACTGCTGCCCGGCCTCGCCGCGCCCGTCATCACCTACGCCGCCCTGCTGGTGCCCACGAACATCTCCGTCGAGGCGGCGCTGTCCTTCCTCGGCGTCGGCGTGAAGCCGCCCACCCCGTCCTGGGGACAGATGCTGACCGCCGCGGACGTCTGGTACCAGGCCGCGCCCCAGTACCTGCTGCTGCCGGCCGGCGCCCTGTTCGTCACCGTCCTCGCCCTCACCGTCCTCGGCGACGGCGTGCGCACCGCCCTCGACCCGCGCGCCGCCTCCCGCCTGCGCGTCGGCACGGGCCGCAAAGACGCCAAGGTCGTCGAGGACGTCGAGGACGCCAAGGGCGTCGAGGGCGCCATGAGTGACAAGGAGGCAACCGCATGAGCGGCCTCGGCGGATTTCTGCTGCGCCGTGCCCTGGGCGTGGTGGTCACCCTGCTCGCCATCTCGGTGATCGTCTACGTCGTCTTCTACGTCACTCCCGGCAACGTCGCCCAGATCACCTGCGGCCCGCGCTGCTCACCGGAACAGGTGCACCAGGTCGCCGCGCAGCTGAAGCTCGGCGACCCCCTCTACCTGCGCTACTGGCACTTCCTGCAGGGCCTGTTCGTCGGCCAGGACTTCTCCACGGGCACCGCGGTCGAGCACTGCGCCGCGCCCTGCCTGGGGCAGTCGTACCAGACCGACCAGCAGGTCCTGGACATCATCCTGACCAAGCTGCCGGTCAGCCTGTCGCTGGTCCTCGGCGCCATGGTGCTGTGGCTCCTCCTCGGGGTCGGCACCGGTGTGCTGTCCGCGTGGCGACGCGGCCGGATCTCCGAGCGCGTGCTGACCGCGATCACCCTCGCGGGCACGGCCACGCCCGTCTTCGTCATCGGCCTGGTGCTGATGATCGTCGTCTGCGGCGAACTGCAGCTGCTGCCCTTCCCGCAGTACGTGAACTTCTCCGACGACCCCGAGCAATGGGCCTGGAACCTGCTGCTGCCCTGGCTCTCGCTCGCCCTGATCGAGGCGGCGTCCTTCGCCCGCCTCACCCGCGCCGCCATGCTGGAGACCCTTGCCGAGGACCACATCCGCACCTTCCGGGCGTACGGCGTCGCGGAGCGCGCGATCGTCGGCCGGCACGCCCTGCGCGGCGCCCTGGCGCCCGTGATCGCGCTGAACGCCAACAACGTCGGCTCGGCCGTCGGCGGTGCCGTCCTCACCGAGACCCTCTTCGGGCTGCCCGGCATCGGCCAGGAACTGGTGCACGCGGTGAACGTCGTCGACCTGCCGGTGGTCGTCGGCATGGTCCTGGTCATCGGATTCTTCGTGGTCCTCGCCAACGCCGTCGCGGACGTCCTGTACGCGGTGGCCGACCGACGGGTGGTGCTCCGATGAGCCTGGTGGAAGTCACGGACCTGACCGTCGAGTTCGGCCCGCTGCGGGCCGTGGACGGAATCTCCTTCAGCCTCGCGAAGGGCGCCGCGCTGGCCCTGGTCGGCGAGTCCGGTTCCGGCAAGTCCACGGTCGCCGGCGCCCTGCTGGGCCTGCACCGCGGCACCGGAGCCCGGGTCACCGGCCAGGTCCGCGTCGCCGGCACGGAGGTACAGGCGGCCCCGGAGGAGGAGTTGCGGCGGCTGCGCGGCGCCAAGGCCGCCATGGTCTTCCAGGACCCGCTGTCCTCGCTGGACCCCTACTACGCGATCGGCGACCAGATCGCCGAGGTCCACCGCGTGCACGCGCGCGTGTCGCGCCGCAGCGCACGCGCGCGTGCCGTGCAGGTGCTGGAGCGGGTTGGAATTCCGGACGCGGCACGGCGGTCCCGGTCCCGCCCGCACGAGTTCAGCGGCGGCATGCGCCAGCGCGCCCTCATCGCCATGGCCCTCGCCTGCGAGCCGGACCTGCTGATCGCCGACGAGCCGACCACCGCCCTCGACGTCACCGTCCAGGCCCAGATCCTCGACCTGCTGCACACGCTGCGCGAGGAGACCGGCATGGGCCTGCTGCTCGTCACCCATGACGTGGGCGTCGCCGCCGAGAGCGTGGACGACATCCTCGTCATGCGGCACGGCAGGGTCGTCGAGCACGGCCCGGTCGGCACGGTCCTCGCGGCGCCCGCCGAGGCGTACACCCGGGAACTCCTCGACGCCGTCCCGCGCGTGGACGCCCGCCGCACCGCCTCCGCGGCCTCCGACGAGGTCGTGCTGGAGGCCACCGGGCTGCGGCGCGAGTTCGGGCGTGGCAGGCGGGCGTTCGCGGCCGTGGACGACGTCTCGCTGACCGTCCGCCGCGGCGAGACGCTCGGCGTGGTCGGCGAGAGCGGCAGCGGCAAGACGACACTCGGCCGCATGCTGGTCGGGCTGCTGCAGCCGACCGCCGGCGCGATCCGCTACGAGGACCGCCCGCACACCGGCGTGAACCCGGCCGTCCAGATGGTCTTCCAGGACCCCGTCTCCTCCCTCAACCCGCGCCGCAGCGTGGGCGAGTCCATCGCCGACCCGCTCCGCGCGCGTGGCGACCACGACGAGGAGCGCATCAGGGGGCGTGTGACGGAGTTGCTGGAGCGCGTGGGGCTCGAAAGGGCGCACTTCGACCGCTACCCGCACGAGTTCAGCGGCGGTCAGCGCCAGCGCATCGGCATCGCCCGGGCGCTCGCCGCCGATCCGCGCGTCATCGTCTGCGACGAGCCGGTCTCCGCGCTCGACGTCACCACACAGGCCCAGGTGGTCGAGCTGCTCGGCGAGCTCCAGCGGGAACTCGGCCTCGCGCTGGTCTTCATCGCCCACGACCTCGCCGTCGTACGGCAGGTCAGCGACCGGGTCGCGGTGATGCGCCGGGGCCGGGTCGTCGAGTACGGGCCGGCCGACGAGGTGTACGACAGCCCGCGCGAGCCGTACACCAGGGAGCTCCTGGCCGCCGTACCTGCACTCGACCCGGAACTGGCGGCACGGCGGCGCGCGGCGCGACACGAACCGGCCGTGGCGTAACGTTTCGTGCATGGTTGATCGCCGTGTGATGCCTTAGCGCGGCCGAACGCGACCCGCACGCGAAAGTTACGACCGTTCACCCCTTTTGGTGGCGCGATGGACAACCGTCCGTCGCGCCACCGCCTTGTCCGCTTACGTTCGTCCCGCTGCGAGCCGCCGGACGAACGGCGGCTCACCGGACAGGAGATCGGGGGTGCACGCGTGCGCATCGGACTGCTTACGGAGGGTGGCTATCCGTATGTGAGCGGTGACGCCGGACTCTGGTGCGACCGGCTCGTGCGCGGGCTCGACCAGCACGAGTTCGACATCTACGCGCTCAGCCGCAGCAGGCGCCAGGAGGACGACGGCTGGGTCGCGCTCCCGCCGCAGGTCGGCCGGGTGCGTACGGCACCGCTGTGGACGGCCGAGGATGACGGGGTCGCCTACGGGCGGCGCACGCGCCGGCGCTTCACCGAGTGTTACGGCGAACTGGCCGGAGCGGTGTGCGACGGGACCGGTGCCGCCTCCGAGGGGGCGTCCACCGATCTGGCGGACCGTTTCGGCAGCGCGCTGTACGGACTCGCCGAACTCGCCCGCGAGGAGGGCGGACTGGTCGCCGCCCTGCGCTCGGACGCCGCCGTACGCACCCTCGAACGCGCCTGCCGCGCCCCCGGCGCGCTGCGCACGGCGCGCGAGGCGCGCGTACCCGATCTCCTCACCGTCACCGCGCACCTCGAACGCGCCCTGCGCCCCCTCTCCCTCGACTGGTACGGCGACGACGGCCTCGGCGCGGCCGACCTCAGCCACGCCGCCGCCGGCGGCTCCGCAGCCCTCCCCGGGCTGCTCGCCCGGCACTTCGCCGACGTACCGCTGCTCGTCACCGAGTACGGCGTGCAACTCCGCTCCCACTACCTGGCCCTCGGCCCCGACACCGCCGCCCCGGCCGTACGCGCACTGCTCGCCGCCTTCCACGGCCGGCTCGCCGCCGAGGTCTACCGGCGCGCCGAGATCCTCACCCCGGGCAACGCCCACGCCCGCCGCTGGCAGGAACGGTGCGGGGCCGACCGGGCCCGGATCCGCACGGTCCACCCGGGCATGGACGCCACCCGCTTCGCGGAGGTCGGCGAGGCCCCGGACCGCGCCGACCCCGGCACCCTGGTCTGGGTCGGGCGCGTCGAACCCGCCAAGGACCTGATCTCACTGCTGCACGCCTTCGCCGAGGTCCGCAAGGAGGAGCCCGAGGCGCGCCTCAGGATCGTCGGCACGCCCTCGGGACCCGAGGGCGCCGCCTACCTCGGCCACTGCCGGGCGCTCGCCGCACAGCTCTTCCCGGACGAGGCGGAGGGCGTGCACGCCGTCGGCGACAACCCGGTCTCCTTCGAGGAGATCGGCGGCCCGGAGACCCCCACGCTGCCCGAGGCGTACGCCGCCGGTGCGGTCGCCGTGCTGTCCAGCGTGGTCGAGGGCTTCCCGGTCGGCCTGATCGAGGCCATGTTCTGCGGCCGGGCCACGGTGTCCACCGACGTCGGCGCGGTGGTGGAGGTCATCGGGGGCACGGGACTCGTCGTGCCTCCGCGCAATCCGCGGGCACTCGCCGAGGCGTGCGTGGCGCTGCTGCGCGACCCCGAGCGCCGTGCGCGCCTCGGCGCCGCCGCGCGCGCCCGCGCGCTCGAACTCTTCACCGTCGAGCAGAACGTCGCCGCGTTCCACGGCATTTACCTGCAGATCGTCTCGCACTGCCCGGTCCGCCGGGTCGTCCTCGACGAGGCCGGCGAACCCCTGCCGTTCGCCACCCCCGCCGAGTCCCACATCCCCGGCCGCTGGACCGGCCCCACGGCCCGCGTCCTGCCCCGGACCGTCCCCGGCTGGGCCACGGCCCCACCGGTGCGCGCGACACGACTGGCCGCCGCTGAGGGGGCGTGATGGACACACGGGACGACCGCACGGGCCGAGACCACACCGGGGCGGTGGACGAGTTGAGCGACCGGGACGCGCTACGAGACCTCGGCCCGCTGGGCAGGGGGGCGCCGGCGGGGCTGGGCCACGCGGATTCGGGCGCCGGGGCGCCGGGTGCGCCGGGTGCGCCGGACATGGGGTTGTCGGGTTCGGCTGCCGGGGTGGCGGACGGGGCGGGGAGCTTGGGCTCGGCTGCCGGGGCACCGGAGGCGCTGAGCGGGCTGGGCACCGGCGTGCCGGAGGGAGCCGAGGGCTCCGGTTCGGCCGTCGCGCCGGGGGCTTGTGACGACGGCGGGCGGGTGGCCGGTGCGCCGGGCGGGATGGACCGGCCCGGGATGCCCAGCGCGGCTGAGCCCTGGGACCCGGGGCCGGGGGAGTGGTTCGGGACAGAGCGGGGCCCCGAGGAAGTCCCGTACGGCGCCACCTCGTCGGCGCCGTCCGCCTCCGTCTCCGGTGCGCGAGGCCCCGTCGGCACCGCCGCGCCGGACGGGCGGCCGGGCCGCCTTGGACCGCTCGCCACGGGCGCCGCCACACGGCCGGCGCCGGACAACTCCCGCCCGGGCAACGGGGAGTCGGGCAAACGGCGCGTCGCCGCGCCCCGGCGTGGCGCCGCCGACCCCGTGAAAGCCCTGCTGCACCGGCACCGTGAGCTGTGCGAGCGGGCCGTGGACCCGCTGGAGATCGCCGCCGGGCTGGAGGCGCACGGTGTCACCGACCGGACCGCCGCCCGCTTCCGCCACCGCGATGTCTTCTCGCTCGCCGAGGAGCTGTACGCGCGCGTGCCGCGAGGCGGCGAGCAGGGCCCAGACCCCGAGCCCCTGCCCGTACCCCGCGTGCGCGCCGACTGGATCCTGCTCACCCTCCTGCCGGGCGCTCTCGGCGCGGCCACCGTGGCCGGACTGCGCCTCACCCACGGACACCCCCGCCTCCTGGCCGCCGCCGTCGGCATCCTCGCCGTGGCCCTCGCCACGCGCGCCGCGCTGCGCCGCGGCCCCCTCGCCAGTCCGCCCGGCACGCACGCGTGGCGCACGGCGTACGGCACGCGTGCGTGGACCCTGTGGCTGCTCGGGTACGCCCTCCTCGGCGACGGCCTCCTCCACGCCGTCGCGACCGGTGGCCCCGATGCCCTGCCGACCGGCATCCCGGACGGCCCTTGGCCCACGGCCGTCGCCCCCGCCCTGGCCCTGATCCTGGCCTGTGCCCCGGCGGCCTGGTGCGCCCACCTGCTCAGCGCGGGCGCCCGCCGCAGGCTCGCCGGCAGCCGGGGTCTGGAGGACTTCACAGCCGCCGCCAAGCCGTTGCTGTTCGGCACGTTCGCCCTGTTCCTGGGCGCGCTCACCGCCCTGCTCCTGGTGTGCGGCACCGTCCTGCACGGACCCGTGGCCTACCCGCAGACCCTCGCCCTGGGCGCCCTGCTGCTGCTCGCCCGCCTGCTCACCGTCCACGGCCACCGGCACGCCCCGGCCGTGGTGCTCGGTGCCGCGGCGGCCACGGAGGCGGTGGCCCTCGCCCTGCCGCTGGCCGGAAGGCTGCCGGGCTGTGCCGTCCTGACGGCCCCCGTACGCACGCTGCTGGACGCCTGGGGCGAGGCCGCCGTCCCGGCCCTCGCCTGCGGCACGGCCGCGCTGGCCCTGCTGTTCCACGCCGGCCGCACCCTCACCCAGGCCTCGGCGCACGCGCCCACCGGAGCCCCCGACTGAATCTTCCGCCACCGGCCCGAACCGCCGCCGGAGGCGACCGCACCACGCCTTTTGAAGGAGAAAGCCAGATGACCACCTCCCGACCCGGAGCGTCCGGAGACCCCGGAGCCGCCGGCGCGTCCGCAGCAGTCGCAGCCGCAGGCGCACAATCCGCCGGGACCGCCGGAGCCGGAGTCCGGGAAACCACCGGATCCGCCGGCACCGCGGGAGAGAGCGGACCCGCCGCCCCCTCCCGGCCCACGGAACCCCTCGGCGCCGCCGGTCACATGGGCCCTGCCGGTCATCACCTCGGCCCCGCCCGTCAGGCCGGCGCCCGCACCCAGGGAGCCGTCCGATGAGGGTTCTGCTGATCGGAGCCAACGGATACATCGGCCGCTTCGTCGCCGACCGCCTGCTCGCCGACCCGGCCGTACAGCTCACCGCGCTCGGCCGCGGCGACGACGCCGACGTCCGTTTCGACCTCGCCACGGGCAGCCCCGGCGCCCTCACCCGCTTCCTCGACGCGGTCCACCCCGGGGTCGTCGTCAACTGCGCCGGCGCCATCCGCGGCGGTGCCCGCGAACTGACCCGGCACAACACCGTGGCCGTCGCCACCGTCTGCGAGGCCCTGCGCCGCAGCGGCTGCGGGGCCCGGCTGGTGCAGATCGGCTGCAGCTCCGAGTACGGGCCGAGCCAGCCCGGCTCCTCGACCGCCGAGGACGCCGTACCGCGCCCCGGCGGCCCGTACGGCGTGAGCAAGCTCGCCGCGACCGAGCTGGTCCTCGGCTCCGGACTGGACGCCGTCGTACTGCGGATCTTCTCCCCGGCCGGCCCCGGCACCCCGGCCGGCTCCCCGCTGGGCCGGCTCGCCGAGGCCATGCGGCGCGCCATGCAGTCCGGCGACGGTGAGCTCAAACTCGGCGGCCTCGGCGTGCAGCGCGACTTCGTCGACGTACGCGACGTCGCCCGCGCCGTGCACGCCGCCTCGCTCTCCGCCGCGCAGGGCGTCATCAACATCGGCTCCGGCCGCGCCGTCCGCCTCCGCGACGCCGCCGCCGTCCTCGCGCGCGTGGCCGGATACGGCGGCGCCCTGCACGAACTCGACGCCCCGCCCGGCCCGCTGCGCAGCGCCATCGGCCACCCCCGCGCCGACTCCGACCACGCGGCCCCGATGGCGTACCCGTACCCGGACGGCTGCGGCAGCTGGCAGCAGGCCGACGTGCGCACCGCGCGCGACCGGCTCGGCTGGCGGCCCCGCATCAACCTCGAAGAATCCCTGGCCGACATCTGGATGGAGGCGGCATGCCGCATCTGACCAGCACCACAGCAGGCGCCACGAGCACCGGCCTGCGCACCGCCATCGGCGTCCCCGGCTACGCCCACCCCCTCGTCGCTCCCGCCCAGTGGGCCGAGCTCGCCCGCCCGGGCACCCCGCTGGACTGGGTGGTCCTGAACGTGGCCGCCGGCCCCGGCACCCGCCCGGACCCGCACTGCCTGGAGGCCGCGGGCCGGCTGCGGCGAGCGGGCGTCCGGGTCCTCGGCCACCTGGACCTCGCCCACGGCACCCGCGCCTTCGCCGACCTGCTCTCCGACGCCCACCGCCACCTCGACTGGTACCGCGTCGACGGCTTCCTGCTGGACCGCTGCCCCACCGACCGCACCGCGCTCCCCGAAGTCCGCCGCGCGGTCACCACGCTCCGGACGATCAGTGACACCGCCCACATCGTCCTCGGCCACGGCAGCCATCCGCACCCCGGGTACGCGGAGAACGCCGATCAACTGGTGACCTTCTCCGGCCCCTGGTCCGACTACCGCTGGTCGCAGGTCGCCGAGTGGACCGCCGACTACCCGCCGGACCGCTTCTGCCACTTCGTGCACAGCGTGCCCCGCGGCCATCTGGAGGAGGCACTGCGTATCGCGCGCTGGCAGGGAGCGGCGACGATCTACTTCACCGACCGCACGGACCGAGGCGGCCGCAGCGACCCCTGGGAGACCATGCCCGGCTACTGGGACGAAATCGTCTCGCGCATCGGAACGGGTGTCTC
Source organism: Streptomyces sp. NPDC001093 (assembly GCF_040298985.1). Classification (NCBI taxonomy): domain Bacteria; kingdom Bacillati; phylum Actinomycetota; class Actinomycetes; order Kitasatosporales; family Streptomycetaceae; genus Streptomyces; species Streptomyces sp. NPDC001093. The sequence continues at coordinate 53,901 of NZ_JBEPBF010000031.1, forward strand.
GGAATGAAGAAGGCCGTGGCAGTGTTACGGGGAGAATATCTGTAGTGATTGACCGACCAACGGAGTCCCCGTGTCGCTGCCACCCCTGGTTGAGCCAGCCTCTGAGCTCACCGTAGACGAGGTCCGCAGGTACTCCCGCCACCTGATCATCCCCGACGTGGGCATGGACGGGCAGAAGCGGCTGAAGAACGCCAAGGTGCTGTGTGTGGGCGCCGGCGGCCTGGGCTCGCCGGCGCTGATGTACCTGGCCGCCGCGGGCGTGGGCACCCTCGGCATCGTGGAGTTCGACGAGGTGGACGAGTCGAACCTGCAGCGCCAGATCATCCACAGCCAGTCCGACATCGGCCGCTCCAAGGCCGAGTCCGCCCGTGACACCGTCAAGGGCATCAACCCGTACGTGAACGTGATCCTTCACGAGGAGCGGCTCGAAGCCGAGAACGTGATGGACATCTTCAGCCAGTACGACCTGATCGTCGACGGCACCGACAACTTCGCGACGCGCTACCTGGTCAACGACGCGTGCGTGCTGCTGAACAAGCCGTACGTGTGGGGGTCGATCTACCGCTTCGACGGCCAGGCCTCCGTCTTCTGGTCCGAGCACGGCCCCTGCTACCGCTGCCTCTACCCGGAGCCCCCGCCCCCCGGCATGGTCCCCTCCTGCGCCGAGGGCGGCGTCCTGGGCGTGCTCTGCGCGTCCATCGGCTCCATCCAGGTCAACGAGGCCATCAAGCTCCTCGCGGGCATCGGCGAGCCGCTGGTCGGCCGCCTGATGATCTACGACGCCCTGGAGATGACGTACCGCCAGGTCAAGGTCCGCAAGGACCCGAACTGCGCGGTCTGCGGCGAGAACCCGACCGTCACCGAGCTCATCGACTACGAAGCCTTCTGCGGCGTCGTGTCCGAGGAGGCCCAGGCGGCGGCTGCCGACTCCACGATCACTCCGAAGCAGCTCAAGGAGTGGATCGACGACGGCGAGAACATCGAGATCATCGACGTCCGCGAGCCGAACGAGTACGAGATCGTCTCCATCCCGGGCGCCAGACTGATCCCGAAGAACGAGTTCCTCATGGGCACCGCCCTGGAGGGCCTCCCGCAGGACAAGAAGATCGTCCTGCACTGCAAGACGGGGGTCCGCAGTGCGGAAGTCCTGGCCGTCCTGAAGTCCGCGGGCTTCGCCGACGCCGTCCACGTCGGCGGCGGCGTCATCGGCTGGGTCAACCAGATCGAACCGCACAAGCCGGTCTACTGAGCCGGTTCCCCGGTGCGGGTGGCGGGGGTCTCGGGCGTGTTCGGCGCCCGGGGCCCCCGTCCACGTCAGGAGCAGGGCTTGCCGTCCTTCCGCACCGTCCCGTTGAGCTCGGCACCGGCGCCCCTGCCCAGTGCGTTGGCCATGCTGCGGGCGCCCTCGTAAGGCGTGGCCGGGTCGCAGGTGTTGCCGACCAGCAGGACCGGCGCCGCACCCGGTGCGCTGACCTCCCCAGTCGTGAACTGGCCCGGCACCGGCCGGTCGTGGCACCGGCCGGCCGTGTCCCAGCCCAGGAAGTCCCCCGATCACCGGCGAGATCCGCTCGAACTCCGCCGGCCGCTCCCTCTCGTCCAGAGGCGATATGACCTGCTGGGAGCGGGACTTCGTGCCGTAGCGCCTCGAGGAGTGCCGTTCGTTGTAGCCGTCCGCGCGCGCCGGCAGCGGCGAACCGTCCCCCTTCTGCGCCGAGTCGAGCGCAGCGGCCAGCCTCGGCCGGCTGGATTCGCCGATTCGCCGCAGCAGGGCCGCGATCTTCCGGGTGCCCTGCTGGGGGCCCTGGCCGGTCGACTTCAGGTCGTCGTCCGGAGCCCGTTGGAAGCCGCGGGTCTGGTTCTCGGCATGGCCCACCGCGTCAGCGGTCGGGTCGACCACCGCGTCGAGGATCAGCCGTCCCACCCGCTTCGGGAACAAGTGGGCGTACACACCGCCGAGTCCGGTGCCGTAGGAGATGCCGAAGCAGTGCATCCGGGCAGCGCCGAGTGGGGTGTCGGTGGTGGACGTACCTTGAGCGGCGCGAACCGCCGCCGTCCAGCGCAGGAACCGCCTCATACGCACCCCCCTCACAGGCCCTTCGCGTCCTGCCGCGCCGGGCGTTCAGGCCATGGTAGGCGCGCCCGACCGAGCCCGTGACGGCCTGTGGATAACCCTCTGACCAGCGGTTTCTTCAAGGTCGCGGGGGTTTGAGGCTCCGGTGTGCCTCAGGAGCAGACCGTGCCGGCCTGCGGTTCTTTCCCGTCCAGCAGGTAGCCGTTCACCGCGCTCTGCACGCACCTGTTCCTGCTGTCGTACGCACCGTGTCCCTGGCCCTTGTACGTCAGCTCGACGGCCACGCCCTTGCCGAGCGCGTCCACCATCTTCTTCGCACCCTCGTAGGGGGTGGCCGGATCGCCCGTGTTGCCGACGACGAGGATGGGCGCCGAGCCGGGCGCGCTGACGTCGGGATGGTCGGCGGCACCCGCCACCGGCCAGTCGGTGCAGCTGAGCATGCCCCAGGCCAGGTAGTCCCCGAACAGGGGGGAGGCCGCACGGAACTCGGGCAGCTTCTGCTGGACGTAGTCGGCGGTGTACCGCGGCTTCTGGTCGGCGCAGCTGATGGCGATGTTCGCCGCGGTGATGTTGCTGTACTCGCCGTCTTCGCTGCGGCCGTTCATCGCGTCGGACAACAGCATGAGGATCTTGCCGTCGCCCGCGTACGCCTGCTCGAGGCCCTCGGTGAGGTACTGCCAGAAGTCCTTGGAGTACAGGGACTGCGCGATGCCGTTCGTCGCGGCGGTCTGGGTGAGCTGGCGCGGCGCGATGCCGGGGATCGGCGTCTTCTCCAGGTCGTTCAGCAGTTTCGCGATGCGGTTCTTCACATCCTGCGGGGTGCTTCCGATCGGGCATTGCGTGGGCTTCGACGTGCAGTCCTCGGCGAAGTTGTCCAGCGCGAGCTGGAAGCCCCGGGCCTGTCCGAGCGCGCTCTGTTCGGGGTTCTGCGTGGGGTCGATCACGGCGTCGAGCACGGCCCGGCCGACGTTCTTGGGGAACAGGTGGGCGTACACACCGCCTAGTTCGGTGCCGTAGGAGATGCCGAAGTAGTGCAGTTTGTCGTCGCCGAGGACCTGACGCATCAGGTCCATGTCGCGGGCCGCGTCGGTGGTCGCCACGTGCGGCAGGATCTTCTTGGAGTTCTTCTCGCAGGCCGCGTTGAACTGCTTGGTGCGGTCCAGGAGTTGGGTGCGCTCGGCGCTGTCGTCGGGGGTGGCGTCCTGCTGGAAGAACACGTCCAGCTGGGAGTCGGTCTCGCACTTCACCGGCGCGCTGCGGCCGACCCCGCGCGGGTCGAAGCTGACCAGGTCGTAGCGGGTGCGCAGGGCCGCGTAGTCCGAGGCGAACGCGGGCAGCGAGCTGACGCCGCTGCCGCCGGGGCCACCGAAATTGAACACGAGCGAGCCGATCCGCCGGCTCGCGGGGCCGCTGGCCTTGGCGCGGATCAGGGCGATGCCGATGGTGTCGCCCTTCGGACTGCTCCAGTCCAGGGGCGCCTTCATGGTGGCGCACTGCCATGTGCCGCCGTTCGGCAGCGGGGACGGGGCGCTGCCGCCGCCCTCGGCCTCCGACGGAGCCGGGCAGTCCTTCCAGTCCAGCTTCTGCGCCGCGAGGTCGCCGTCCTTGCCGCCGTCGCCGCACCCGGCCAGCAGGGTGGAGAGCAGCAGGCCGGCGGTGGCCAGGGCGGCGGCGCGCAGCCGGGAGGGATTCGCCATGTTCCCATCCTGGAGGCGTGCACGCCGGGGCGCGCGGGGCGCGAGCCGTACGAGGTACGGGCGCCCCGGCGCCGTTGCGCGGCTCTGGGGCGCCCTACAGGGCTCCCTTGCGGGTGAGCTGGTTGAAGGCCAGCCAGCCCGGCAGCACCGGCAGCCACAGGGTCAGCAGGCGGTAGAGCAGGACGGCCGGGGCGGCGACCTCCTTGGGCAGGCCGACGGCGATCAGGCCGACCGTCAGGGTCGCCTCCACGGCGCCCACGCCGCCCGGGGTGGGCGCCGCGGACCCGAGCGCGTTGCCGGCGAGGAAGACCACGGCGACGCTGGCGATGCTGAGCGAGGCCGAGCCGTCGCCGAACGCCCGGATGGAGGCGTCCAGGCACATCACGAAGCAGAACGTCAGCAGCAGGATGCCGCCGATCCCGGTGATCAGCTTCTGGGGCCGCTGCAGCACGTCGAGCATGCGGGGCACGACCCCCGCGAACAGTGACCGCACGCGCGTGACGACGAATTTCCGCAGGAACGGCACCGAGGTCACCACGAGCACCAGCACCGCGACCGTCAGCAGGCCCGCGATGACCGTCCGGGACGGCGACAGGGACGGCGTCTTCTCGGTGCCGGTGAGATAGCCGAAGGACAGCAGCATCAGGATGTGGAAGCCGAGCCCGGCCAGCTGCGAGGCGCCCACGCTCGCCACCGCGAGCCCCGGCCGGACCCCCGAGCGCTGCAGATACCGCGTGTTGAGGGCCACCCCGCCGACCGCGGCGGGTGCCACGATCTTCACGAAGGAGCCGGCCACCTGGGCCGCCACGGCCCGCAGGAACGGCACCCGCTCGGGCACGAACCCCAGCAGCTGCATGGCCGCCGCGACATAGCTGAGCGCCGCGAACAGCACGGCGGCGACGACCCAGCCCCACTGGGCGTTGGCCACGAGCGGCCCCAACTCGATGTGGGTGAGCTGCGTCAGCAGGAAGTACGCGCCGATGGCACCGGCGATGAAACTGATCAGCGTGCGCGGCCGCACTCGCTCCAGCCGGGCCGGCTCCACCGGCGCCTGCGGCCTGATCCGCAGCACCTCATGGCGGATCTGGGTGAGCAGATCCTCCTCGCGCGCCTCCTCCAGAGCCTCGTCGACGGCCCGCTTCTCGGCCCGTTCCTGGGCGCGTACGGCCTTCTTGTCGGCCTTCTCCGGGGCCTCCGTGCCCTCCGCTCCGGCTGCCTCCGGGCGCGCCTGCTTGGCCTGCCGGGACGCCTTCAGGACCGCCTCGCGCTCGCGCTGGGCCTGTTCCCGGGCCAGTCTGCGCAGCGTCGCGCGCGTGGAGCGGGTCAGGGCGATCGGCTGGAGCAGGGGCAGGCAGTCGGCGACCGCGTCGGGCCCGAGCACCCGGACGGCCGAGGCCACCGCGCGCTCGGCGCCCACGCGCAGACCCAGCGTCGTGACCAGCTGGGCCACGTCCATGCGCAGCAGCAGCTCGCCGGCGGCGATCTCTCCGCCGCGCAGTTCGGTGAGGATCACCCTGCCGGAACGATCCACCAGAATCGCGTCGCCCGCGAGCCTGCGGTGTGCGATGCGCCGTGACTGCAGCGCCTGAACCTGGTGCCAGGTGTTGCGCAGCAGCTCGTCGGTGATCTCCTCGTCGGCCAGCGAGTCGAGCGTGCGCCCGCCGGTGTGCTCGTAGACGAGCATGACGGCGTCAGGACCGAGTTCGGCGGTGGCGATCAGCTTGGGTGCGTTGGCGCCGGCCGCGATCGCCGCGTACGCCAGCAGCGCCTCCTGTTCCAGCGCCTGGCGCAGCGACTGGAGGCTGGAGCGGGTGGCGAAGCCGCGCAGGGTGAGATTGCGCCACGCGCGGTAGAAGAAGCCCTGGGCCTGCTGTTCCCGGTCCACGACCGTGACGTCCAGCGGCGGGCCGTCCTCCAGGGTGACGAAGTACCGCCGGCCGCGGTCGCCGTTCTCCGTCTCCACGGCCTCCTCGCGGGCCGCGCTGACGGGGTGGAAGCCGACGTGCCTGAGGCCTGCCATCAGCGTCTGCCCGGTGGGGCGGACATTGGGGGAGCCGACCGCGTACAGCGTGCCGTAGGCGATGGTCCAGCCGATCAGCACCGTCAGGATGATCGAGAAGGGGGTCGTGTAGCCGGTGACCAGCATGGAGAACGCGTCGAGCAGCAGCACGATCCACAGCACCGCACGCCATCTGGGTCTGCGGGACATGCCGACGGCCGTCATGTAGGCGATGACGGGGGCCAGATAGCCGTGCACGGGGTCGGTCAGGGCGTGGATGTCGCCCGGGGACGGCTGGGTGAGCGCCTCCTGGATCGAATTCGGGGCGGCCCGCGCGACCCACAGGTCTGTCGCGAGGGTCACTCCGTGCGCGAGGACCGCAGCGAGGACGCCGTCGGCGATGCGCAGCCCGTCGCGTTTGATCAGCCGCTCGATCGCGAAGGCGACCGGCACCAGCAGGATCGCGATGCTGGACGCCAGACCCGCGATCTTGATGAGCAGGTCGGGTGCCTGACCGGTGCCCTTGTTGATGTCCTGTTCGAAGCCCGAGGTGGTGCCGTGCGCGAACGCGGCGATCGCGAGCAGCACCACGATGGCGAGCACACCCACCAGGAGCCGCATGAGGTCGGACGGACGGTGCACGCGCGCGGGGAGCAGCGGTTCGTCGCCCTCCACGGCCTCGGCGTGCGGATCGTCGTCGGCGCACGAACCGTGGCCGTGAGGCGTGTTCTGGACGTGCGCTCCCTCGGTGCCGTCGTTTCCGTCGGCCGCGCCGTTCTCACGCGCGCCCGTGCCGTCGTCTGCGCCGTTCTCACGCGCGCGTGTGCTGTCGTCCTGTGCGCCACCGGCGGTGTCGGGGCGCGCGGCGGCGTCAGGGGTGCCCGCCGCGTCTTCGGGGTGCACGCCCTGCTGCTTCATGGTCTCTTCTTGGTCTCGTATCACCAGTCACCGCCCGCACGATGGTGGCATGCCCGACCGACACACGGGGGCATCAGGGTGCGGATGCGCGGGCGCACAGTCTGCCGGACGCGCCGTCCGAGGGCGAGAGGGACGTTCCTCGCGGTCCGCGCCGCGATGTCGGTGGGGTGCGGCAGGATGGGGCGCATGAGCGACCGGAGCCCTGCCGAGGACACCCGCGAGGGGTACGCCGACGCGCTGCCCGAGTACGCCGAGCGGGTCCTCGAGGTCGCCGAGCGGATCCCGCCGGGTCGGGTCATGACGTACGGCGATGTCGCCGAGTGGCTCGGGGAAGGCGGACCGCGCCAGGTGGGCCGGGTGATGTCGCTGTACGGAGGCGCCGTCCCGTGGTGGCGTGTCGTACGCGCCGACGGGGTGCTGCTGCCCGGCCACGAACTGCGCGCGCTCGCCCACTACCGCGCTGAGGGCACCCCGCTGAAGGAGGCAGCCAGGAGCGCCGAGGGGCATCTGCCGCGGATCGACATGCGGCGGGCCCGATGGGACGGCGGGGCGGGCGCGGTGGCTCACACCTGACAGCTTCCGCCATCCGATGCCCTCGGGGAGAGCCCGTGGCCCGATCGGGTGACATGGGGGACGTCCGTGGCATGGCGTACGTTCGTGGAGTGTGGGACGCAGGTGGCACGAGCGCCGCGAGGGAAGAAGCGGAAGCCCTGCTTCCGTCCGGAGCGGCGGCGTAGCGTCGGCTGCACGCGTCCCCCTCACCCCGCGGCCACCGCCTCGCGCCCGTGACCGCCCGCCCACCAGCACGAACACCAGGACCGGCCCATCACGTGAGCTCCTCTTCCTCCACCAGGCACCTGCCGCACCCCCCGGTGCGGCAGGGGAGCCGTGGCGCTTACCGACTGGTCCGTACCCCGCCTGCCGCCGTCGACCCCCCTCGTCTGGACGCGGCACAGCGCGCCGTGGTTGACCACCGCAGCGGACCCCTGCTCGTCCTCGCAGGTCCCGGCACCGGCAAGACCACCACCCTCGTCGAGTCCGTGGCCGCGCGGATCGCCCGCGGCGCCGACCCCGAGCGGATCCTGGTCCTGACGTTCAGCCGCAAGGCCGCCGTCGACCTGCGCGACCGCATGGCCCTGCGCATCGGCGCCGCCCGCGCACCCCACGCGACCACGTTCCACTCGTACTGCTACGCACTGGTGCGCGCCCACCAGGACAGCGGCCTGTTCGCCGAGCCGCTGCGGCTGCTCTCCGGCCCGGAACAGGACGTCACCGTCCGCGAGCTGCTCGCCGGGCAGCCCGAACTGCAGCGGCTCGGACTGGCGCACGTGCGCTGGCCCGACGAACTGCGCGCCTGCCTGACCACAAGGGGCTTCGCCGACGAGGTCCGCGCGGTCCTCGCCCGCAGCCGTGAGCTCGGCCTCGGCCCCGACGCACTGGACGCCTTCGCCCGCCGTATCGGCCGCCCCGACTGGCGCGCCGCGGCCGCGTTCCTCGCCGAGTACCTGGACGTGCTCGACATGCAGGGCGTGATCGACTACGCGGAACTGGTCCACCGCGCGGTCCTGCTCGCCCGCCGCCCCGAGACCGCCGCACGGCTCGCCGCCCAGTACGACGCCGTGTACGTCGACGAGTACCAGGACACCGACCCCGCCCAGGTACGGCTCCTGCACGCGCTGGCCGGCGGCGGCCGCACCCTGGTCGCCTTCGGCGACCCCGACCAGTCGGTCTACGCCTTCCGGGGCGCGGACGTGAACGGCATCCTCGACTTCCCGGCGGCCTTCCCCCGCGCGGACGGCCGCCCCGCCCCCGTCGAGGTGCTGCGCACCGCCCGCCGCTCCGGCGCCGCCCTGCTCGCCGCCACCCGGCTGATCACCCAGCGCATGCCGCTGCCCCGGCTGCCCGCCGACAAGGTCCGCGCCCACCGCGAGCCGGCCGCCGTACGGGACGGAGGCCGCGTCGAGGCCTACACCTACCCGACGGCCGGTACGGAACTGGACAACATCGCGGACATCCTGCGCCGCGCGCACCTGGAGGACGGCGTCGCCTGGAGCGACATGGCCGTCCTGGTCCGGGCCGGCTCCCGCACCCTGCCGACCCTCCGCCGCGCCCTCACCGCGGCCGGCGTCCCGCTGGACATCGACGGCGACGACCTGCCTCTGCGCCACGAGCCGGCGGTTACCCCGCTGCTGACGGCCCTGCGCGCGGTGGCCACGGCGGAGGCACACGGCCGCGACGAGGCCACGGCGGAGGCGCACGGCCGCGACGAGGACGCCACCGCACCCGGCCCGGAGGGCCGGCCGTCCCCCGAAGAACCCGGGGAGCACACCCCTGACACCTCCTGGCTCGACACCGAGACCGCCCTCACCCTGCTCGCCTCCCCCCTCGCCGGCATGGACCCGGCCGACCTGCGCCGCCTCGGCCGTGCCCTGCGCGAGGAGGAGCGGGCGGCAGGCAACCCGCTGCCGCCCCCCTCCGACGTACTGCTCGCACGGGCGCTCGCCGAACCCGAGCGCCTGGCCGTCCACGACCCGGCGTACGCGCGCGGGGCACAGCGCCTCGGCGCGCTGCTGCGCAAGGCCCGCGAAGGGCTCGCGGCCGGCGGCACGGCCGAGGAGGCGCTGTGGGACCTGTGGGAGGGTACTCCGTGGCCCGCGCGCCTGGAGCGGGCTGCCCGGCGCGGCGGCGCCGCCGGCCGCAACGCCGACCGGGACCTGGACGCCGTGTGCGCGCTGTTCGCCACCGCCGCACGGGCGGAGGAGCGCACCGGAGGCCGGGGCGCACTGAACTTCCTGGAGGAGATCGAGGCCGAGGACATCGCCGCCGACACGCTCACGCGCCGCGCGGTACGCCCCGACGCCGTCCGCCTGATGACCGCGCACCGCGCCAAGGGCCTGCAATGGCGGCTGGTCGTCGTCGCCGGTGTCCAGGAGGGCCTGTGGCCCGACCTGCGCCGCCGCGGCTCCCTCCTGGAGGCCGACCGCATCGGCCGCGACGGACTCGCCGAACCGCTCACCCCGGGCGCACTGCTCGCCGAGGAGCGCAGGCTGTTCTACGTGGCCGCCACGCGCGCGCGTGACCGTCTCGTCGTCACCGCGGTGAAGGCACCGGCCGACGACGGCGACCAGCCGTCCCGCTTCCTGACCGAACTCGGCGTCGAGCCGAAGGACGTCACCGGCCGCCCTCGCCGACCGCTGTCGGTGTCCGCGCTCGTCGCCGAGCTGCGCGCCACCACGGTCGACCCGCGCGCGTCCGCCGCCCTGCGGGAGGCCGCCGCCCGCCGCCTGGCCCGGCTCGCCGCCCTCGCCGACGAGGACGGCCGCCCGCTGGTTCCGTCCGCGCATCCCTACCGCTGGTGGGGCATGTACGACCCGACGGAGAGCAAGGTGCCGCTGCGCCACCACGACCGGCCGGTCGTGCTCTCCGGCAGCGCCCTCGACCAGCTCGCCAACACCTGCGCCCTCCAGTGGTTCCTGGGCCGCGAGGTGAAGGCCGACGCCCCGGCCACCACCGCACAGGGCTTCGGCAACGTCGTCCACGTCCTCGCCGACGAGGTCGCCTCCGGCCGCACCCCGGCCGACCTCGACGTCCTCATGGAACGCCTGGACTCGGTGTGGAACGCGCTCGCCTTCGACGCGCCCTGGAAGTCCCAGCAGGAGAAGGACAACGCGCGCGTGGCGCTCGAACGCTTCCTGAACTGGCACGTGCTGGACCGCACCGGGCGCACCCCGGTGGCCAGCGAGCAGGACTTCGACGTCACCCTCGAAGCCGGCGACTACCAGGTCCGCATCCGCGGCCAGATGGACCGCGTGGAGACGGACGCCGAGGGCCGCGCCTACGTGGTCGACTTCAAGACCGGCAAGCAGGCCCCCAGCGCCGCCGAGGTGGCCCGCCATCCCCAGCTCGCCGTCTACCAGCTCGCCGTCCATGAAGGCGCCGTCGACGAGGCCTTCGACGGCGTACGTCCCGAACCCGGCGGCGCCGAACTGGTGCACCTCAGGCAGGGCGCCGCCAAGCGCGACGGAGGCGACAGCCTGCCCAGGACGCAGACCCAGGAACCGCTGTCCGGGGAGTGGGTCGGCGAACTGCTGGCCACCGCCGCCGGCAAGGTCCTCGACGAGCGGTTCGCGCCGAACACCGGCCAGCACTGCACCCACTGCGCGTTCCGCGCCTCGTGCAGCGCGCGGCCCGAGGGACGGCACGTGGTCGAGTGAGTCACCGGGAGGCGCCGGAGTCCACCGGGAGGTGCCGGGGTGACGCACGGCACCACAGGTGCTGACCTGCGCTTCTTCCTCCCCGAGTGGCTGATCCGGGCCCGACTGTCAGTCCCCGCCGCTAGCCTTTTCCGACATGCCCGCCCGTATCAGCGACCCCGAGCAGCTCAAAGAGCTCCTCGGCATCCCCTTCACCCCGGAGCAGACGGCCTGCATCACCGCGCCGCCCGCCCCGCAGGTGATCGTGGCCGGAGCCGGGTCGGGCAAGACCACCGTGATGGCCGCCCGCGTGGTCTGGCTGGTCGGCACCGGCCAGGTCGCCCCCGAACAGGTCCTCGGCCTGACCTTCACCAACAAGGCCGCCGGCGAGCTGGCCGAGCGCGTCCGCAAGGCACTGATCAAGGCCGGCGTCACCGACCCCGATGTCATCGACCCGGACAACCCGCCCGGCGAACCGGTGATCTCGACCTACCACGCCTTCGCCGGCCGGCTCCTCACCGACCACGGCCTGCGCCTCGGCCTGGAGCCCACCTCCCGGCTGCTCGCCGACGCCACCCGCTACCAGCTCGCCGCACGCGTGCTGCGCGAGGCCCCCGGCCCCTACCCCGCGCTGACCCGCTCCTTCGCCGACCTCGTCAGCGACCTGCTCGCCCTCGACTCCGAACTCGCCGAACACCTTGTCGACCCCGAGGAACTGCGCTCCTGGGACGCGGACCTGCTGCGCACCCTCCAGAACGCCAAGCTCACCAACGCCGATCTGCGCAAGGTCCCCGAGACGGCCGCCGCCCGCCGCGAACTGGCCGACCTCGTCCGCCGCTACCGGACGGCCAAACGCGAACGCGACCTGCTCGACTTCGGCGACCAGATCGCCCTGTCCGCCCGCCTCGCCCGCATCCCCGAGGTGGGCCGGCTGCTGCGGGAGGAGTTCCGCGTGGTGCTCCTGGACGAGTACCAGGACACCTCCGTGGCCCAACGCGTCCTGCTGGCGGGCCTGTTCGGCGACGGCATGGGCCATCCCGTGACCGCGGTCGGCGACCCCTGCCAGGCCATCTACGGCTGGCGCGGCGCCTCCGTCGCCAACCTCGACGACTTCCCCGCGCACTTCGCGCACGCCGACGGCCGCCCCGCCACCCGGCAGGCCCTCAGCGAGAACCGCCGCAGCGGCGGCCGCCTCCTCGACCTCGCCAACGGGCTCGCCGAACCCCTGCGCGCCATGCACGCGGGCGTGGAGGCCCTGCGCCCGGCCCCCGGCGCCGAGTACGACGGCACGGTCCGCTGCGCGCTGCTGCCCACCCACGCCGAGGAGATCGACTGGATCGCCGACTCCATCGCCCACCTCGTGCACACCGGCACGGCCCCCGGCGAGATCGCCGTACTGTGCCGCACGGCGACCGACTTCGCCGAGATCCAGGGCGCCCTCGTGGCGCGGGACGTCCCCGTCGAGGTGGTCGGCCTGTCCGGCCTGCTGCACCTGCCCGAGGTCGCCGACCTCGTGGCCGTCTGCGAGGTTCTGCAGGACCCCGGCGCCAACGCCTCCCTGGTGCGCCTGCTGACCGGCCCGCGCTGGCGCATCGGCCCCCGCGACCTCGCCCTGCTGGGCCGCCGCGCCCGCCTGCTGGTCGCCCACGCGCGCGTGGACGACGGCGACGACCCCGACCGCCGGCTCGCCGCCGCCGTCGAAGGGGTCGACCCGGCCGAGGTGATATCGCTCGCGGACGCCCTCGACACGTTCCTCGAAGCACCCATGGACGCCGAGGCGGATGACGACGGGCTGCCGTTCTCGCCGGACGCGCGCGTGCGCTTCGCGCGTCTGGCCGCCGAACTGCGCGACCTGCGCCGCTCGCTCTCCGACCCGCTGATGGACGTCCTGCACCGCGTGCTCGCCGTCACCGGTCTGGAGGTGGAGCTGTCCGCGTCCCCGCACGCCCTGGCCGCCCGCCGCCGCGAGACCCTGTCCAACTTCCTGGACACCGCCGCGTCCTTCGCCGCTAGCGACGGCGAGGCCACCCTGCTCGCCTTCCTCGGCTTCCTGCGCACCGCCGCGCAGTACGAGAAGGGCCTCGACAACGCCCTGCCCGGCGGCGAGAACACCGTCAAGGTGCTCACCGCCCACAAGTCCAAGGGCCTGGAATGGGACGTCGTGGCCGTCCCCGGACTGGTCAAGGGCACCTTCCCCAGCGCACAGGGCCGCGAGAAGTGGACGGCGCAGGCCAAGGTGGTGCCGCACGCCCTGCGCGGCGACGCCGACACCCTGCCCGACGTCGACGGCTGGGACGCGCGCGGCATGAAGGCCTTCCACGAGGTCATGAAGGACCACCAGCACACCGAGGAGCTCCGCCTCGGCTACGTCACCTTCACCCGCCCCCGTTCCCTCCTGCTCGGCTCCGGCCACTGGTGGGGCCCCAGCCAGAAGAGGCCCCGCGGACCCTCCGACTTCCTCCAGGCCCTGCACGACCACTGCGCCGCCGGTTACGGCGAGATCGAGGCCTGGGCCGAGGAGCCCGCCGAGGACGCGGAGAATCCCGCCCTGCACACGGCCGGCGCCGACCAGGTGTGGCCGCTCCCGCTGGACGCCGCCGCCCTGGCCCGCCGCCGCGCGGCCGCCGAGACCGTCCTCGCCCACCTGGACGCCCTCGCCGCCCAGGACACCGCCCACCCGCCGGCCGCCCACGATCCCGGCGCCCTCGACGACCCCGACTGGCCCCCGCCCCCGGACGACGACCCCTACGGCGACGAGCCGTACGAGGACGGCCAGGACTCCCCGTACGACGAGGACTTCCCGTACGACGAGGACACCTTCGGCGCCGCAGCCGCTTTCGGCGAGGACGAACCGCCGTACGACGCGACCGCCCCAGGCCCGGACGACCCCGCCGACCGGTATGACCGGAACGCCGACCGGGACGCCCGGAGCGCCGGCCGGCCCACGGTCCCGCACCAGGCGCCCGCCCCGCCGCACCGTCCCCGCCCCGCCGAGCCGCTGCCCCACCCCGCCCTCACACCGGAGGAGGCCCGCACCATCGTCTCCTGGGACCGAGACCTGGACGCGCTCACCGGCGAGCTGCTGCGCGCCCGGCAGACCGTCACCGACGTCCCGCTGCCCGCCACGCTCACCGCCTCCCAGCTGCTGCGCCTGGCCGAGGACCCGGACGGGCTCGCGCAGGAACTCGCGCGCCCCATGCCACGCCCCCCGCAACCGGCCGCGCGCCGGGGCACCCGGTTCCACGCCTGGCTCGAAGCCCGCTTCGAGGAACTGACGCTGCCCCTGCTGGAACCCGACGAGCTGCCCGGCAGCGACGCCGAGATCACCGACGAGCAGGACCTGGAAGCCCTGAAAGAGGCCTTCGAACGCACCGGGTACGCCCGGCGCACCCCCTACCGGGTCGAGGCCCCCTTCCAACTCACCCTCGCCGGCCGCGTCGTACGGGGCCGCATCGACGCGGTCTACAAGCACGGCGACGGGGACGAGGCGACGTACGAGATCGTCGACTGGAAGACCAGCCGCACCCGCACCGCCGACCCGCTCCAGCTCGCCGTGTACCGGCTGGCCTGGGCCGAGCAGCAGGGCGTGCCGCCCGAGACGGTCACGGCCGCCTTCCTGTACGTGCGCACCGGCGAGGTCGTGCGGCCGCCGGACCTGCCGGACCGGGCCGCCCTGGAACGGCTCCTCACGGAAGACTCCGAAACGGCACACCAGGCAACCTGAGTGTGACGAACCGCCCGCCGAGGATGTCGGTGCGGGCCGATAGGCTCGTGAGCATGAGCCAGACCCCGGACAGCGCCGTCCGCACGTACATCGAGCAGCACCGCGCCACCTTCCTCGACGACCTCGCGGCATGGCTGCGCATCCCCTCAGTGTCGGCCCAGCCCGACCACGCGCCCGACGTACGGCGCAGCGCCGACTGGCTCGCCGCCAAGCTCAAGGAGACCGGCTTCCCGACCGCCGAGGTCTGGCAGACCCCCGGCGCCCCAGCCGTCTTCGCCGAGTGGTCCTCCGGCGACCCCGAGGCGCCCACCGTCCTCGTCTACGGCCACCACGACGTCCAGCCCGCCGCCCGCGAGGACGGCTGGGACAGCGAGCCCTTCGAGCCGGTCGTCCGCGGAAACCGCCTCTACGCGCGCGGGGCGGCCGACGACAAGGGCCAGGTGTTCTTCCACACCCTCGGCGTCCGCGCCCACCTCGCCGCCACCGGCCGCACCGCCCCCGCGGTCAACCTGAAGCTGCTGATCGAGGGCGAGGAGGAGTCCGGCTCCCCCCACTTCCGGGCCCTGGTCGAGGAGCACGCGGAACGGCTCGCCGCCGACGCCGTGATCGTCTCCGACACCGGCATGTGGTCCGAGGACACCCCGACCGTGTGCACCGGCATGCGCGGCCTCGCCGAGTGCGAGATCCGGCTGTACGGCCCCGACCAGGACATCCACTCCGGCTCCTTCGGCGGCGCCGTGCCCAACCCGGCCACCACCGCCGCCCGCCTGGTCGCCGCCCTGCACGACGAGCACGCGCGCGTGGCGATCCCCGGCTTCTACGACGGCATCGTGGAGCTGACCGACCGCGAGCGCGAACTGTTCGCCGAGCTGCCCTTCGACGAGGAGCGCTGGCTGGACACCGCCAAGTCCCGCGCCACCCACGGCGAGGCCGGATACAGCACCCTCGAGCGCGTCTGGGCTCGCCCGACCGCCGAGGTCAACGGCATCGGCGGCGGCTACCAGGGCCCCGGCAGCAAGACGATCATCCCGGCCTCCGCCATGGTGAAGCTGTCCTTCCGGCTGGTCGCCGGCCAGGACCCCGACCACCTCGAGAAGGCCGTCCGCGGCTGGGCCGAGACGCAGGTGCCCGCCGGGATCCGGTACGAGATCGCCTTCGGCGCGGCCACCCGCCCGTGCCTGACACCGCTCGACCACCCCGCACTGCAGTCCGTGGTCCGCGCCATGGGCCGCGCCTTCGAGACGCCGGTCCGCTACACCCGCGAGGGCGGCTCCGGACCCGCCGCCGACCTCCAGGAGGTCCTCGGCGCCCCCGTGCTCTTTCTGGGCATCTCCGTTCCCTCCGACGGCTGGCACGCCCCGAACGAAAAGGTCGAGCTCGACCTCCTCCTCAAAGGCGTCGAGACCAGCGCCTACCTGTGGGATGACCTGGCCGAGCACTGGCGTCCCACGCCCTGACCGGCCGGTGCCGTACGGGAGGGCATCGCGCGTGGGGCACACCGCAGGACCGCCCCGCCCGTCCCGCCCGCGTCCGGCCCGGTGCCCTCCCGCCCACGTCCCGCCGAACCGCCCGCCGAACGAACCGCTGCACTGGGGGAGTTGGAAGCACCCGTGACCACCTGGACCGACGACACAGCCGATCGACCCATCTCGCTGACCGCTCCGAGCGGCATCGACCGCGCCGCCCACCACCGGCTCGACGAGGCCTGGCTCGCGGCGGCGTGGAGCCACCCCACGACCCGCTGCTTCGTGGTCTCCGGCGGCCAGGTGCTCATCGACGAGACACCCGACGGCCGGACCGAGCTCGTCATGACGCCCTCCTTCGAGGCCCCGCTCACCGAGGCGCACCGCTACTTCCTCGGCATCGACGAGGACGGCGTCAGCTACTTCGCGCTCCAGAAGGACGCGCTGCCCGGCCGTATCGACCAGTCCGCGCGCCCCGCCGGGCTGCGGGAGGCCGGCCTGCTGCTCTCGCCGCGCGACACCGGGCTGATGGTGCACGCGGTCGGCCTGGAGAACTGGCAGCGCACCCACCGTTTCTGCTCACGCTGCGGCGAACGCACGGTCATCGCCGCCGCCGGTCACATCCGCCGCTGCCCGGCCTGCGGCGCCGAGCACTACCCGCGCACCGACCCGGCCGTGATCATGGCCGTGACCGACGCGGACGACCGCATCCTGCTCGGCCGCCAGGTCCACTGGCCCGAAGGCCGCTTCTCCACGCTCGCCGGCTTCGTCGAACCCGGCGAGTCCATCGAGCAGGCGGTGCGCCGCGAGGTGTCCGAGGAGGTCGGCATCACCGTCGGCCCCGTGGAGTACGTGGCCAGCCAGCCCTGGCCCTTCCCGTCCAGCCTGATGCTCGGCTTCATGGCCCGCGCCACCTCGACCGAGATCGACGTCGACGGCGACGAGATCCACGAGGCCCGCTGGTTCTCCCGCGAGGAACTGCACGACGCCTTCGAGTCCGGCGAGGTGCTGCCGCCCTACGGGATCTCCATCGCGGCCCGCCTGATCGAGATGTGGTACGGCAAGCCGCTGCCGACGCGCAGCTTCGTCTGACACGGAGCGCTCCGTCCCGGACACAGCGCTCCGTCCCAGACGCTCCGTCCCAGACACAGCAGGGCGGCCCCCGACCTCTCGGGGGCCGCCCTGCTGCGGTCACCGCGGAAACCCGCGGAGCGTCACGCGGCGAGCTTCTGCTTCACCTGGGCGAGCGACGGGTTCGTCAGCGTCGTGCCGTCCCCGAAGAGCACGGTCGGGACCGTCTGGTTTCCGCCATTCGCCTTCTCCACGAAAGCGGCGGACTCGGGGTCCTGCTCGATGTTGATCTCGGTGTAGGCGATGCCCTCCCGGTCCAGCTGGCTCTTCAGCCGCCGGCAGTAGCCGCACCAAGTCGTGCTGTACATCGTCACAGTGCCCTGCATGTCTCTCGCGCTCCTCAGGCAGCTCGGAAAATCGTCCAGGGGAAGAACGTACGCGAGCCGTCCGCCATTCCCCGCTGGGGTATCCACAGGTGGCTGTGACGCCTGCCGCATTCATACGACTATCCGTGCGCGCCTGTGGACAACCGACACGGCGGTCCCTGGCGACCTGGCAGCATGGCGGTGTGACAGCAGCAACGCACTCCACCCTTTTCCCGCAGACACCGGACTCGGCCGACGCGGTGCTCGAAGGGCTCGACCCCGAGCAGCGCGCGGTGGCCACCGCCCTGCACGGCCCGGTGTGCGTCCTGGCCGGAGCGGGCACGGGCAAGACCCGGGCCATCACGCACCGCATCGCCTATGGCGTACGCGCCGGCATCCTCCAGCCCTCCAGCGTGCTCGCCGTCACCTTCACCAACCGCGCCGCCGGGGAGATGCGCGGCCGGCTGCGCCAGCTCGGCGCCCACGGCGTCCAGGCCCGCACTTTCCACTCCGCCGCCCTGCGCCAGCTCCAGTACTTCTGGCCGAAAGCGATCGGTGGCCGCATGCCCCGGCTCGTCGACCGCAAGATCCAGCTCGTCGCCGACGCCGCCGCCGGCCTGGGCACCCGGCTCGACCGGGGCGAGCTGCGGGACGTCACCGCCGAGATCGAATGGTCCAAGGTCACCCAGACCATCCCCGCCGACTACCCGTACGCGGCCGCGAAGGCCGGCCGCGAGGCCCCGCGCGACCCCGCCGAGATCGCCCACCTCTACGCGGCCTACGAAGACCTCAAGCGCGACCGCGCCGTGATCGACTTCGAGGACGTCCTGCTGCTGACCGTCGCCATCCTCCAGGACCGGCACGACGTCGCCGAACAGGTCCGTGTCCAATACCAGCACTTCGTCGTCGACGAGTACCAGGACGTCAGCCCCCTGCAGCAGCGACTGCTCGAGCTCTGGCTCGGCGACCGCGACACCCTGTGCGTCGTCGGCGACGCCAGCCAGACCATCTACTCGTTCACGGGAGCAACGCCCGACCACCTCCTCGACTTCCGCACCCGGCACCCCGGCGCCACCGTCGTCAAACTCGTCCGCGACTACCGCTCCACCCCCCAGGTCGTCCACCTCGCCAACGGCCTCCTCGCCCAGGCCCGCGGCCGCGCCGCCGACCACCGGCTGGAACTGATCTCCCAGCGCGCCCCCGGCCCCGAACCCCTCTACACCGAGTACACCGACGAGCCGGCCGAGGCCGAAGGCGCCGCCCGCCGCATCCGCGAGCTGATCGACGCGGGCGTCCCGGCCGCCGAGATCGCCGTCCTGTTCCGTACGAACGCCCAGTCCGAGACCTACGAGCAGGCCCTCGCCGACGCCGGCGTCCCCTACCAGCTGCGCGGCGCCGAGCGCTTCTTCGACCGGCCCGAGGTGCGCAAGGCCGGCATCGCCCTGCGCGGCGCGGCCCGCTTCGGCGGCAACGACTCCCTGCTGGACGACGCCGTGGACCTGCCCTCCCAGGTGCGTGCCGTCCTGTCCGGAGAGGGCTGGACCACCGAGCCCCCGGCCGGTTCCGGCGCCGTCAGAGAGCGCTGGGAGTCCCTCGCCGCCCTGGTCGGCCTCGCCCACGATCTCGCCGCGGCCAGACCCGGCGCCACCCTCGGCGACTTCGTGGCGGAACTCGACGAGCGGGCCAACGCCCAGCACGCCCCCACCGTCCAGGGCGTCACCCTCGCCTCCCTGCACGCCGCCAAAGGCCTGGAGTGGGACGCCGTCTTCCTGGTCGGCATCGCCGAGGGCATGCTGCCGATCACCTACGCCAAGACCGACGAGCAGATCGAGGAGGAACGGCGGCTGCTGTACGTCGGCGTCACCCGGGCGCGGGAACGGCTCCACCTCTCCTGGGCGCTGTCCCGGTCACCCGGCACCCGCCCCAACCGCAGACCCAGCCGCTTCCTGGACGGACTGCGCCCAGGCACCACGACCACCGTCGGCCACAGCGGAACCGCCGCCGCCGGAGGCATCGAGCACGGGACCACCCGCGGCACCATCGCCGTCCCCCGGCGTACCCAGCGCACCCCCGCCCGCTGCCGGGTCTGCGGCCGCACGCTCACCGAGGCGGGCGAGATGAAGCTGATGCGCTGTGAGGACTGCCCCTCGGACATGGACGAAGGGCTCTACGAACGGCTGCGGGAGTGGCGGGCCGTCCAGGCCGAGCGCAGCGGACAGCCGGACTTCTGCGTCTTCACCGACCGGACCCTGATGGCCATCGCCGAGGCGCGGCCCGAGAGTCCCGCCGAACTCTCCCGCATCCCCGGTGTCCTCAGCCGCAAGCTGCGCAGCTACGGAACCGACGTTCTGGCCATCTGCGCAGGCCACGAGGCCGGGGAAGGCGACGAGGACGACTGATACGAACTCGTCGAAAAAATAGTTTGCGCATGCCCCGGCAATCCCCATAGGTTCTAGGCACGGAAGCAGCGGCCTTCTCGAAGGCCCCGGCTCCGTGATGTACTTGCATATCCGAACGGACTGGTTCACCCAGTCCCTTGAGACGCCGAGAGGAGGCGAGTCCAGTGATCAGCATCAACACCAGCACCATCAGCACGGCCAAACTGACCGATCGCTCGACCGTCTCCCTGTGCATGCTCGGCGCCTCCCACCAGGGCACCGGTCTGTCCGGCATTCGTGCCGACCGTCCGGCCTCCTCCCACGCTCTCGCGGGCCTTCCCGTCCGTGAGCGCAATGAGCGACCGACCAAGGCACTGGAAGCGGTAGCGGCACAGGCGCAGGCCTATGCCTTTGCGGCGGCCGGTGCCGGATTCCGGAAGCAGACGACGCAGCACCACCTGATGTGGGCCTTCCGTGGGCCAGAACCCTGGAGTGATCCAGCCTGATCCGATCAGGCCGGCGCCTTCAGGGCCGCGGAACCCCATCCGGGATCCGCGGCCCTTCTGTTTTCCCCAAATCGGGGACGACGGAGCGAAGGGGCCCCGGGACAGGAAAAGAACCCGGTACCAAGCCGACACCCGGTCAACCGGCCGGACCGACCAGACGAGGAAGACCAACCGTGCAACTCGAAGCGCACGCCCCGTCCGTACCGCCTTCGCAAACGATCCCCCCGCCCGGCCTCACGGAGGACTCCACCTTGACCCCCCTCACCGCGCTCACCGCGCTCGACGACGCCATCGAGAACCTCGGCGTACCCGTCCCCTGCCGCTCCTACGACCCGGAGGTCTTCTTCGCCGAGTCGCCGGCGGACGTCGAGTACGCCAAGTCCCTCTGCCGCACCTGCCCGCTGATCGAGGCCTGCCTCGCCGGCGCCAAGGAGCGGCGTGAGCCCTGGGGCGTCTGGGGTGGCGAGCTGTTCGTCCAGGGTGTCGTCGTCGCCCGGAAGCGGCCGCGTGGTCGCCCGCGCAAGAACCCGGTCACAGCATGAACACCGCAGGAACGATCGACCGTCCCCTCACGCACGACCCCAAGAAGCAGGCCCCGATGAAGCCGTCCACCAGCGAGCCCGCAGGCTCCGCGACTCCAGACGCCACCACCACCGGCGCGACCGAAGCGCGCCAGAACAGGACCCGAGAGATGCAACTCATGCAAGAAGCCCTGGCTCGTGCGCATATGCACGAGCGACTCCGTGACGCCGAGCGGGAACGCCGGGCCGTGCGCCTGGTCGTCGCCCAGCGGATGCAGCGCCGCGCCGAGCGCGCCTCGCTGCGCGCCCGGCGCGCGCTCGCCATGGCGGTCATGCAGTAACGATCACACCTGCGGAAGCGGTGGCCTCCCGGCCCTGGGAGGCGAAGCCTTCTCGAGCGGGGGCCGGTCCGGCCGAACGGACCGGCCCCCGCGGTGCGTTGCACGGCGATCCGCCGCCTGCGGAGTTATCGTCGCCAGGTGACGAGTCTTCCCAGAGAACCTGATCAGGGCGGCTCCACCCCGGAGCACCGCGTGCTCGTGTGTGCCCGCTGCGGCGCTCCCGCCGACGGCCCCCCGCCGGCCACCTGGACCTGCTCCGTGGAGAACGGCGTCCGCCAGTACTTCTGCGACATCTGCTCAAGGGAGAATCTGAGGGCGATCGAGGGGCGGCTGGACTCGTCCTGGTGGTGAGCCGCTTCTCGGGGGCCCTCCCCCTCCCCCCCGCCCCCTCCCCCCCACTTTCAAGAAACGCCGGTCACCCGATCCCAGGCACCCCGGATCACGCCTCCGCCGCAGGCTCCTCCTCGGGCAGTTCGTCATACCCCAATTCGTCATACCCCAGTTCGTCATCCGCCAGTTCGTCCTCGGGGATCTCGAGGAC
Organism: Streptomyces sp. NPDC001093; assembly: GCF_040298985.1. Taxonomy (NCBI): domain Bacteria; kingdom Bacillati; phylum Actinomycetota; class Actinomycetes; order Kitasatosporales; family Streptomycetaceae; genus Streptomyces; species Streptomyces sp. NPDC001093. The sequence goes on from NZ_JBEPBF010000031.1 coordinate 75,689, forward strand.
GAAGCCCGGCAGCCACTCCTCCAGTTCCTCGCGGAGCCGTACCGTGGCGCCGAGTTGGCACAGGACGCCGATGGTGCTCAGGGTCACCCGGTGGATCAGCAGATAGGCGGGCGGCAGGTTGAGCCGCTTGCCCAGCTGGTAGGCGGGGGAGCGGGGGTCGGCGATGCGGGCGGCCTGGTTGCGCATCCAGGTGCGGTTGAAGGCGAACGCCTCGACCCGGGCCGGCTCGATGATCGGCAGCAGGTAGTCGAGGACCGCGTCGGGGTCCAGCTCTATGGACTCCTTCACGAATCCTTCCTCGCACAGGAGCTCATAGACCGGCTCGGCCTCGCCGTCCAGCGTCATGCGGAGCGAGACGCCGATCGGTGTCGGCAGACCGCCGGGCAGCCGGTCGACCGTGCCGAAGTCCAGGACGCCCAGGCGCCAGTCGTCCTCTCCGGCCGGGCCGCCGGGCAGCAGCCGGAAGTTGCCGGGATGCGGGTCGGCGTGCAGCAGGCCGGTGCGGGCCGGGCCCGAGAAGAGGAACCGGGCCAGGAGCTGGCCGGCGCGGTCGCGCTGCTCCCGGGTGCCGTCCGAGATCACCTCCGACAGCGGGATGCCGTCGATCCACTCGGTCACCAGGACCTGCTCGCACTGGTGCACCACCGCCGGGACCACCACGTCCGGGTCGTCCGCGAACTCCTCCGCGTGAACGGTCTGGGCCTGCGCCTCCAGCGCGTAGTCCAGCTCCTCGGAGACGCGGTCCCTCAGCTCCGCGATGAGCGGCTTGATGTCCATGCCGGGAATCAGTGGGCCCAAGAGGCGGGCGAAGCGGCTCAGTTGGCCGAGATCGGAGAGCAGGGCCTCGCCGGCGCCCGGGTACTGCACCTTGACCGCCACCTCGCGGCCGTCGTGCCACACCGCGCGGTGCACCTGGCCGATCGAGGCCGCTGCCGCAGGCTTGTCCTCGAACTCCTCGAACAGATCACGCCAGTCCGGACCGAGCCGCTCCTCGAGCACCGCGTGCACCGTGCGGGTCGGCATCGGCGGCGCCGCCTCCTGGAGCTTGGTCAGCGCGGCGCGGTAGGGGCCGGCGATCTCCTCGGGCAGCGCGGACTCGAAGACGGACAGGGCCTGCCCGAACTTCATCGCACCGCCCTTCAGCTCGCCCAGCACCTTGAACAGCTGCTCCGCCGTGCGCTGTTGCAGTTCCCGGCCGACGATCTCCGCGGACTCGCCCACGATCCGCTTGCCCAGCCCCCAGGTCGCCCGGCCGGCGAAGCCGAGCGGGAGCGCGGCGAGCTTGGCGGTTCGGGTGACCGCCTTCCGGGGAAGATCAGACATGCGCCCTCCAAGTCCCAGTCGGCCGCGCCGCGCGTGCCTTGCGTCGTCGCTCCGTCGACGGCCGTTGCACCGCCATTGTCTCGCGCGTTTCGCCGCCGGTTGAGGAGTGCTCCTCTTCAGGTCTGTCCGCAGCGCCGCACCCGCATGCCGGATGCGGCCGGAGCGGTCGGGCGTGCCAGTTCAGACCGGGCGTGGACACCTCCCAGCGGGTGCCGGTGCTGGACGGCGACTCCCCGTCGAGGAAGGCGAGCGCGTGCGCCGCGGCCAGTCCGGCGACCGCCGTGGCCAGTGTCAGATCGCAGGCCCCGACCCGGCGGGCCCTGGCGCAGCGCCACTGGGCGGTCAGCCGTGGCCAGGCGGGGTCCCGGTCGCCGCGGTCGAGGTGCAGACAGCCGGCGCAGGCCGATGCGCCGGGCAGGACGAGCGGTCCGACGACTCCGGTGCCCTCGACGACACCGGCGTAGAGGTGGGGCGTCCCGGAGGCCATGAGCGGCTCGGCTTCGGCCGGGTCCGGTGCGTGCACGGCGACCTCGTCCCGGGGGGTGAGGAGCACCAGGGAGAGCCCGGGATCCTGGGCGCCGGATCCGGGGGAGTGGGCGTGGCGCGGTGGGTGGTCGGGTGCAGCGCGGCGCACGGCGGTCCGCGCGGCCGTCTCCCGGCGCTCGCCGAGCGACTCGGCGGGCAGCCCGCCC
>NZ_JBEPBF010000032.1:0-77525 GCF_040298985.1 Streptomyces sp. NPDC001093
AAGGGCTCGTGGCCGACGTGCGGGGCGGCGCACAGCACGGCGTGGCCCAGACCCCGGGGATCGCCCTGGCGGACGTAGTGCATGGTCGCCAGGTCGCTGGACTCCCGCACCTTCGCGAGCCGTTCGGCGTCGCCCTTCTTCTCGAGCGCCGACTCCAGCTCGTAGTTGCGGTCGAAGTGGTCCTCGAGGGGACGCTTGTTGCGCCCGGTGACCATGAGGACGTCGTCGAGCCCCGCCGAGACGGCCTCCTCGACCACGTACTGGATCGCGGGCTTGTCGACGACCGGCAGCATCTCCTTCGGAGTGGCCTTGGTCGCCGGCAGGAACCGGGTGCCGAGGCCCGCCGCCGGGATGACGGCCTTGCGCAGGGCGGGGCGGGGAACCATGGGGTGCTCGTCCTTGTCGTTGTGCATGTCAGGCGCCGATTCAGGCGCCGATGAGGCCGCGCTCACCGGTCGGCTGCCGCGGGATGTGGGCCATGGCGATGGCGGCCGGCGCGGGCGCCGGGGTCCGCTCGGCCAGGGGCAGCACCGCGGGAGACGGCTCCTCGCCCAGGAAGAGGCGGCGCACCACGCGTTCCGCCGCGTTGCCGTCGTCGAACTGCACGAACCGCTGCCGGAACGCGGCCCGCAGCTCGGCGGCCTCCTCGCTGTTCCAGGCGCCGGAGCGGAAGACCGAGATCAGCTCGTCCTCGGAGGTGGCGGTCGCGCCGGGGGTCTCGCCCGGCCGGCCGGAGAGGATGTCGAAGTAGACACCGCGGGCCTTGCGGTAGACCTCCCAGTCGTCCGCGTAGGCGACGATCGGGCGGTCCAGGCACGCGTAGTCGAACATGATGGAGGAGTAGTCGGTGATCAGCGCGTCGGCGGCCAGGCAGAGGTCCTCCACCACCGGGTACCTCGACACGTCCTTGATCAGCCCGCGCTCCTGAAGGGCCTCCAGCCGGGGGTCGGCACCGTAGAAGTAGTGGGTGCGCACCAGGACCACGTGGTCGGGTCCGAGTTCGCGGCAGAAGCGCTCCAGGTCGATGCGGGGCACATAGCCCTTCTGGTAGTCGCGCACGGTCGGGCAGTAGAGGATGACGGTCTTGCCCTCCTCGATGCCGAGGTCACGGCGGATCCGCCGGACGTCCTCGGCGGTGCTGCGGAAGTAGACGTCGTTGCGCGGGTAGCCGTACTCGACCGCCTCGAAGGCGCAGGGGTAGACCCGCTCCCAGATCTCGGTGGAGTGCTGGTTGGAGGTGAGGCTGAGGTCCCACTTGTCCGCCCGCTCCAGCATCTTGGCGAAGCTCATGTTCTTGGCGGCCGCCGGGAACCTCTGCTGGTCGATGCCCATCTGCTTGAGGGGGGTGCCGTGGTGGGTCTGCAGGTGGACCTGTTCCGGACGCTTCACGAAGTTGTTCGGGAAGTTGACGTTGTTGATGAGGTACTTGGCCCGGGCCATGACCTCCCAGTAGCGCGGCGAGTTGGCGACCACGTAGTCGATTCCCTCGGGGACGCTGTCCACCGCGTCCTTCTTGACGATCCAGACGCCGTGGACGTTCGGGGCCAGCTCCTTGGCCTTGTGGTACACGGCCGCCGGGTTGCAGGCCACGCCCCGGTTCCAGTAGGCCGCGTAGACCGCGAGGTTCTCGTCGACGGGGCGGCGCAGGTGCAGCTGGTACAGGCGGTTGTAGGCGGTCTTGCCGAGCTTGGTCTTGACCTTGGTGGCCCGCTGGATCACCTGGCGCCGGGTGTTGCTGGCGGCCATGACCGCCGCGTACGCCGTGTAGGAGCCGCGCTCCAGCAGCTGGAACCTGGTGCCCTGCGTGCCCTCCGGAACGACGAAGCCCTTGGGCTTGAAGCGCTTGTAGTTGGCGGCCGAGAGCTTGAAGAACTCCGCGCGGTCCTTGGGGACGATGCGGTCCTCACGGGCCAGGGTGAACAGGTAGTGGCTGGCCGCGCGCTCGAACAGCAGCGCCCGGACCGGCTCCAGGTGGGGGCGCTCGTCGAGGAACTCGAAGAGCCGGGCGTACTGCTCGAATATCCCGAAGTGCTTGCGGCCGGGCGTGCGCATGGAGTTGCCCTGGCGGCGCTGGCGGTACTCGACGCAGACGTGGTCGGTGGCGGCGATGCGCTCCGCGGTCAGCATGGTCTTGTAGACCATGAGGGCATCCTCGTAGATGCCGTCGGTGAAGGTGAAGCCGTGGTCGTCGACGTAGAACTCGCGGCGGTAGGCGCGGTTCCACACCACGGCGAACATGTTGAGGTACTCGGGCCGCTCCAGCGCCGTGAAGACGTCCGTGCCGGCCTCGGCGAGCATCTCGCCGGCCGCGCTCGCCTGGACGCGGTTGTTCCAGTAGGTGCGGACGTGGTTGAGCAGCAGGATGTCCGGATTGTCCGTGACCTCGAGACGGTCGGCCATCGCCTGCAGTGCCCCGTCGGCGAGGGTGTCGTCGCTGTCCAGGAACAGGATGTACTCGCCGCGGGCCTTCAGCGCACCGGCGTCCCGCGCCTTTCCGATGCCCCGGTTCTCCTCGAAGTGCACGGGTACGACGCGGTCGTCCAGCGCGGCGTATTCATCGAGTATGCGCCCGCAGGAGTCGGGAGAGTGGTCGTCGATGGCGACGATCTCGAAGTCCTCGAAGGACTGGGAGAGAATGGAGTCCAAGCACGCGCGCAGATACCCCTGAACTTTATAAACGGGGACGACCACGCTTATTTTCGGCGAAGTGCTTCCATTCGCGAGGGGCATGCTTGGAGCTCCTGGGCTGTCGGTCAGAGTCAACCGCCTCCCGCTGCCGATGTGGCGCGAGAGGCGAGAGGCACAAGGAGTGCTAGGTTAAGGTTGGTTTAAGCCTACCCTAACGCGACTCCAGGACTGTTCTTACTACAGCCCCTCCGCTCCTGGTCAGCAGGGTTGTGGCAAGACTCACCCAAGTCTCAACTGTCCTTTTCCGACCGGAACGCCCTTGTAATAGATACTCGCCCTCTTGCTCTGGCCTGTGCCGGGGGTGTATAGGGCGAAGCCGCTCGAGTTCGCCGTCAGGGCGGGGCCGTGTCGGCGAGAGAACGAGGCGAGTCGTACCGGTGACGGAAGCCCCTCTGAAATGGGGAAAGAGAAAAGCGTCGATGTCCGCGCCTTCGGTATATCGGTCCGGTGAGCCGCATTGGTGAGGTATGACCAAGTTGAGTAACTGGCTGACCTCCCGTCCGCATACTGCTGACCCGCTCTTTTTGACCGTTTGCGTTCGCCGACGCCTGCCGCGGCCCTGCCCCGTACCGCGGCTTTTTCCGCCGTCCACCCACCGGACCCGAGCGCGCCGGCCGCACCGCTTCGCGTAGATTGCGAAGCGGGCAGAAGACCGCGTGAGGGGACGGACGGCAAGGTGGCAAGGGCAAGGCAGGCCGTACACGAGGCCCGCAGGATGGTCGTCAAGGTGGGCTCTTCGTCGCTGACCACAGCCGCGGGCGGCCTCGACGCCGACCGCGTCGACGCGCTGGTCGACGTGCTCGCCAAGATCCGCAGCGGGGGAGAGCGGGAGATCGTCCTCGTCTCCTCGGGCGCCATCGCCGCCGGGCTCGCCCCGCTCGGCCTGCGCCGCCGCCCCAAGGACCTCGCCCGGCAGCAGGCCGCCGCCAGCGTCGGCCAGGGTCTGCTGGTCGCCCGCTACACCGCCTCCTTCGCCCGTTACGGCGTCCGCGTCGGCCAAGTCCTGCTCACCTCCGACGACATGAGCCGCCGCGCCCACCACCGCAACGCCTCGCGCACCCTCGACAAGCTCCTCGCGATGGGTGCCTTCCCGATCGTCAACGAGAACGACACGGTCGCCACCGACGAGATCCGCTTCGGCGACAACGACCGCCTCGCCGCCCTCGTCGCCCACCTCGTCCACGCCGACCTGCTCGTCCTCCTCTCCGACATCGACGGCGTCTACGACGGCGACCCCAGCAGGCCCGGCACCTCGCGGATAGCGGAAGTGAGGGGTCCGGAGGACCTCGCGGGTGTCGAGATCGGCAGCGCGGGCAAGGCCGGCGTGGGCACCGGGGGGATGGTCACCAAGGTCGAGGCCGCCCGGATCGCGGCCGCGGCCGGCATCCCCGTGGTCCTCACCAGCGCCGTGCACGCGGCGGACGCCTTGAGCGGCGGCGACACCGGCACCTACTTCCATCCCACCGGCAAACGCTCGGCCGACCGGCTTCTGTGGCTCCAGCACGCCTCCACCCCGCAAGGGGCGCTGACCCTGGACGACGGCGCGGTGGACGCCGTCGTGACGCGGCGCAAGTCGCTGCTGCCCGCCGGAATCGCCGCTGTGGAGGGTGAGTTCAGCGCCGGTGATCCCGTCGAACTGCGCGACACCTCGGGGCGCGCGGTGGCCCGTGGACTCGTCAACTTCGACGCCAAGGAGATCCCCCGGCTGATCGGGCGTTCCACCCGCGAACTGGCCCGGGAACTCGGCTCCGCTTACGAACGCGAGGTCGTACACAGGGACGACCTGGTGCTCCTGCACACGTAAAACGGGACGTAACGGCAGCCCCCGCTGGGGGACGTTCCGTAAAACCGCCCCGCGGTGCCGTAGGGCCTGCTCAACTTTGTCTGGAGAGAGACGTTCCCGAGCGGTGGGTGAAGGAGGCCGTCGTGAGACGAGTGCGCCCTGGGGTGGCCACCCGCGGTGCCCTGACGAGCGTCGCGGCCGGAGACACCTATGAGGAGCCCAGGGACCTGCCCCGGCTCTGGCATGTCACCCTCAGCGTCGCCGGGCCGGACGTCCCCCTCACCGATCTGCGGCGGGCCCTGGAGCAGCTGGCTCACGACCACCCCTTCCTGCTGACCAGCCGGTACGCGAGCGACCACGCGGAGATCCGGTACTGGGAGGAGGCCCGCGACCTGCATGACGCCGCCGCCGTCGCGCTGCGCCTGTGGGGCGAGCACCGGCAGACCGCCGGACTGCCCCCGTGGGAGATCGTCGGCCTGGAGGTCATCGACCGCGAGACCTACCACCAGCGCCTCGCCGAGGGCTACGGCCCGCCGCCCGCGACACCGGTAGGGGTCCATCCCTTTTGAGTCCCCTTGATCCCTTCTGAGACCTTGTCTCGGGGTTTGGGATGAGCGGTGGGCGGCCCGCCCCGCGCACTACCCTTCCCTCATGACCACGCTCTCGCCGTACGACTCGATGTCTCCGGTCACCCGGGCCGCCTACCGGGCCAAGGCCGCCGCCGCCGACCTCGCGCCGCTCCCGCGAGCCGTGAAGGACGACGCGCTGCTCGCCATCGCCGACGCCCTCGAGGTCCGGACCAGCGAGATCGTCGAGGCCAACGCCAAGGACGTCGCCAGGGCCCGGGAGAACGGCACCAGCGAGGCCATCGTCGACCGGCTCACCCTCACCCCCGAGCGGGTCCGCGCCATCGCCTCCGACGTCCGTGACGTGGCGAAGCTGCCCGACCCGGTCGGCGAGGTCGTCCGCGGCTCCACCCTCCCCAACGGCATCGACCTGCGCCAGGTCCGCGTCCCGCTCGGTGTCGTCGGCATCATCTACGAGGCCCGCCCGAACGTGACGGTGGACGCCGCCGCCCTGTGCCTGAAGTCCGGAAACGCGGTGCTGCTGCGCGGCTCCGCCTCCGCCTACGAGTCCAACACGGCCCTCGTCCGCGTCATCCGGGACGCCGTCGGCGGCGCCGGGCTGCCCGCCGACGCCGTCCAGCTGGTGCCCGGCGAGAGCCGTGAGTCCGTCCGTGAGCTGATGCGCGCCCGGGGGCTGGTCGACGTCCTCATCCCGCGCGGCGGCGCCTCCCTGATCCAGACCGTGGTGAGCGAGTCCACCGTCCCGGTCATCGAGACCGGCACCGGCAACTGCCACGTCTACGTCGACGCCCACGCCGACATCGACATGGCCATCGACATCCTGATCAACTCCAAGGCCCAGCGGGTCAGCGTCTGCAACGCCGCCGAGACCCTCCTCGTCCACCAGGACATCGCCCCCGAGTTCCTGCCGCGCGCCCTCGACGCCCTCGCCCAGGCCGGCGTCACCGTGCACGCCGACGAGCGTGTGATGGCCTACGCCAAGGACTCCGAGGCGACGGTCGTGGAGGCCGTGGCGGAGGACTGGGAGACCGAGTACCTCTCGTACGACATCGCCGCCGCGGTGGTGGATTCGCTGGACAGGGCCGTCGAGCACATCCGGCTGTGGACCTCCGGCCACACCGAGGCGATCGTCACCACCTCCCAGCAGGCCGCCCGCCGCTTCACCCAGCTGGTCGACTCCACCACCGTCGCCGTGAACGCCTCCACCCGCTTCACCGACGGCGGCCAGTTCGGCTTCGGCGCCGAGATCGGCATCTCCACCCAGAAGCTGCACGCCCGCGGCCCGATGGGCCTGCCGGAGCTGACCAGCACCAAGTACATCGTCACCGGCGACGGCCACGTGCGCCCCTGAGGCCCACCCGTTCGGCCGCACGGCCGCCGGCCGTGGCGGGCGGCCGAAACGTCGTCTCACCAGTCAGACGAATTTCCATACCGTCTGCCCAAATTGACCCCCCAGGTCTACTCTGGATGCGTGCCGGAGGACGTGGGGGGCACGCCGTTCCCTGACGGCTGGGAGCCCGACGACGACCACGACCACGGGGTGTCGGACGAAGAGTTCGCCTCCGTGGTCTTCGACGAGGCCTTCGTACAGGCGGCCGCGGTCCATGAGCCGACCGCCGTCGAGCGCCTCCTGGCCGCCGCACAGGCGAGAGCCGAGGCCTCCGAGGCGGAGGCCCGCCGCGCCCACGCCCGAGGCGAGCGCTACGACGACAAGTACTCCCCCGAGGGGACCGATCTCGGCCAAGATCCGGACGACGAGCTGGAGGACACCTACGGCCTCGGTGACCGCCACTTCGGGGGCTACGGCAGGCAGATCCGCTGGCACCGCCCCGTGGCCTGGCTGCTGGCCGTCGTGATGGGCATCGGCATGGTCGCCCTGGCCTTCGCCGCCGTCTACCGGGGCGGCTCGGCCGACACCCGTGACGGGATCCCCTCGCCCGCCCCGACCGGCCTGGAACAGGGCAGCGCCGCCGCGCCCTCCGTCTCCGCCGACACCTCCCAGCCGGCGGCCTCGGCCATCCCGCGCTCGCCCTGAACTCCCGCCCCGCTCTTGGTGAGCACCTGTCAGAAGTTGTCGTGTAGCAGGGCGTTTACCTGAGGCCCACGCGACCTACTCTGAAAGTATGGGCGGGCCTGGAGACCCACCGGAGGGCACACCCGAGGGCGGCCCCGCAGGTGGAGAGGACGAGTACCGATCCGTCGTGTTCGACGAGTCGTTCGTCCGCGCTGCCCGCCTCCAGGAGTACTCCGCCGAGGAGCGGATGGCCGACCACGCGCCGGCCGTACGCCGCCGCCCGCCCCTGCACCGCGGACTCACCCGGCAGGCCCTGATCCTCGTCCTGCTGATCGCCGTCGCCTTCGGCACCGCGGTCTACATGGGCGTCCGCCACCCCTACGGCACCCCGGAGACCCGGCGCCCCGTCGAGCCCCTGCGGTCGACGGTGATCCCGCTCGCCCCGACGGGCAGGGTGCCCGGCACCGCCGACGCCGAGTACCTGTACGCGCACAGCCCCGCCGCCCCGTACGAGGTCGGAGCCGAGGGCATACCCCTGCCGGCCTCCCGCAGCACCGCCCACTTCTCCGACAGCCAGGTGGTGACCGCGCTCACCGCGGCCAAGGACTACATCGTCCGCTCCTCGCTCTACCCCGAGGTGCTCACCGGCCGTCAGGTCGGCCCCGCCCGGTCCCTCCTCGACTCCGACCAGCTCGACCAGTTCGACCGGAGCTTCGACCACCCCGCGGCGGACGGCCGGCACGCCCCCACCGGCTGGCTGGTCCGCATCGACCCCTCCCGCGCCCAGCTCGCCGACGACCGGATCCGCGTCCAGGGCGACCTGCAGGCCGTCGAGGCCGACTCGGGCACGCTGGAGGTCACCGCCGACCACACCTTCGTCTACGCCCTGCGCCCCACCGGTGCCGCGGCGAACGCGCCGGTGTCCCTGTTCACCGTCCGCCGCGAGCTGACCTTCCGCTTCACCCGCGACGACCTGCGCACCCACCAGGTCCAGCTGCTCACCTCGTACGTCCAGGCGGGCCCCCTCACCTGCGCCGAGGACTCCGCGGCCTACTTCCGCCCCCTCCTGGCCGGCCAGACCGCCCGCACCGGCGGCCCCGCGGGCACCGACCCCTACGAGACGGACAGCCCCGCGGCCCTGTGCGGGACGCTGGCCGCCGCGGCGCAGCCGACGGTGTGAGCGGGGCAGCCCTCGGGGCCGGCCGGGGTGAGGGGCAGGGCGGCCAGGAGCCCGGTGCCCTCGCGGAGAGGTGACATCACCCCTCTGCCGGGGCGTCCGACGGGCCCCCCTTCGCCGGGGGCGGGCTGCGGAAGCCGTCGAAGCCGCGGCGGACCCGGCCGCCCAGGTCGCCCGCGCCGCCCGCGAGGTCCGTGACCAGCTTCATCAGCGGATCCTTGGAGGTCTTCACATCGCTCGCGTAGCTGGCCGCCGACTCGCGGAAGGAGTCGCTGACCGAGGTGTCCTTGTCCTCGTCGCGCCGCGGGTAGTGGCCGTCCATGATCCGCTGGAAGTCCCGGGACTCGGCCCACTTCTTCAGCTCGGCCGCACGGATCGTGGCGAAGGGGTGCGAGCGGGGCAGCACGTTGAGGATCTTCAGCACGGAGTCGCGCAGATCGCCCCCGGCGTCGTACTCCTCGGCCTGCTCCAGGAACGCGTCCACGTTCATCTCGTGCAGATGGTTGCCGCCCGCGATCTTCATCAGGCCGCGCATGGAGGCCCGGACGTCCTGCCCCACCAGCAGCCCGGCCCGGTCCGCGGACAGCTCCGACTTGCGGAACCACTCCCTGAGCGCCGTCACCAGCGCCATGATCGCGAGGTTGCCCAGCGGGATCCAGGCCACCCTCAGCGCGAGGGTGGTCAGGAACAGCAGGATCGTGCGGTACACCGAGTGCCCGGACAGCGCGTGTCCCACCTCGTGCCCGACGACCGCCCGCATCTCCTCCTCGTCCAGGAGCTCCACGAGCCCCGTGGTGACCACGATGATCGGCTCGTCCAGGCCGATGCACATCGCGTTCGGCTGCGGGTCCTGGTTGACGTACATCGGCGGGACCTTCTCCAGGTCCAGGATGTAACAGGCGTCCAGCAGCATGTCGTGCAGATGCTGGAACTGCCGCTCGGAGACGCGCACCGAGTCGGACAGGAACAGCAGTCTCAGGCTCCGCTCGGGCAGCAGCCCGCTGAGCGCCTTGAAGACGGTGTCGAATCCGCTCAGCTTGCGCAGCGCGACCAGGGCCGAGCGGTCGGCCGGATGCTCGTAGGCACGCGAGGAGATCCCCGGGAAGCGCCTGCGCTGCCTGCTCGGCACGCGCTCGTGCCCCGTCTGCTGGTGGCCGTCGTCGGACATGTCATCCCCCATGTGCGTATGAGTGCCCACTGTGCCCCCGAAGCGAAGCCCAGCCTAGGCGGAGATACCGTGGACGGGCAGTACAGCCGAAGGAGTCCACTGATGGAGCACCATCCCGCAGCCGCCCGGCTGAACGAGGCCGCCGCGAGCGCCGTCCAACAGCACGGATCGGGCAATCTGCTCCGTATCATCCTGATCGTGATGGTCCTGGGCTGCGCACTGACCGCCTGGTTCCTCTTGAGCGGCTACAAGCGGAAAGACGACTGACAGCTCGGATGAGTTCCCCGCGTGGCCGAACGGCAGAGTCGGCGTGATCGCCGCCGGGGCGCCCGCATACGATGAGCCGACATCTTTATCCCGCCCACACGCGTTAGGTCCTGCCGAAGATGAGCCTTCACAGCGCCGCAGCCCCGTTGGTCCCCCTCGCCGAAGCCACGGGCGGCCACCACAACAGCCTCAACCCGGCGGTCACGGGCGGCAGCGCCCTTGCCATCCTGCTGCTCCTGCTGTGGATCACCACCCGCTTCAACCGCGACCGCTGAGCGGGGACCCCGTCCCCGGCCGGACGCCCGAGGCCGGGCCGGTAGGGTCTGCACGCATGGGAGAGCAGGACATGCCTACCGGTCCGGCGTACGAGACCGCCGGCGACACGGTCGAGCACCCGCAGTACCGGCCGTTCGGCGGCCCCGCCCACACGGGTAAGCGCCGCCTCGGCGTCATGGGCGGAACCTTCGACCCGATCCACCACGGCCACCTGGTGGCGGCCAGCGAGGTCGCCGCGCAGTTCCAGCTCGACGAGGTGGTGTTCGTGCCCACCGGCCAGCCGTGGCAGAAGTCCCACCGCAAGGTCTCCCCGGCCGAGGACCGCTATCTGATGACGGTCATCGCCACCGCCGAGAACCCGCAGTTCTCCGTCAGCCGCATCGACATCGACCGCGGCGGCCCCACCTACACCGTGGACACCCTGCGCGACCTCCGCGCGCTCAACCCCGACACGGACCTGTTCTTCATCACCGGCGCCGACGCCCTCGCACAGCTGCTGACCTGGCGGGACAGCGAGGAGCTGTTCTCCCTGGCGCACTTCATCGGCGTGACCCGGCCCGGCCACCACCTGACCAACCCCGGCCTGCCGGAGGGCGGCGTCTCGCTCGTCGAGGTGCCCGCGCTCGCGATCTCCTCCACGGACTGCCGTGCGAGAGTCGCCAAGGGAGAACCCATCTGGTACATGGTGCCGGACGGAGTCGTGCGCTACATCGACAAGCGCGAGCTGTACCGCGGCGAGTGAGCCGAGAGGGGCACCGGTGAACGACCGATACGACGCGGGTGACGGCGGCTACGGCGCCGGTCCGTACGAAATCGTCGGCTACGACGAGTACGGCCGGCCCATGTACCGGCAGGTCCCGGCACAGCAACAGGCTCAGCAGGCGACCTACGACCCGTACGCCCAGCAGCAGGGCTACGGCTACGACCCGTACGCCACCGGCCAGCAGCCGCCGGTGCCCTCCTACGACACGGGCCGGCCCGCACCCGGGTACGACCCCTACGGCTCCCAGGCCCCGTACGACCCCTACGACACCGGCACCCAGCATCCCGTCGGCCACGACCCCTACGGGCAGGCCGCGAGCAGCGGACAGCAGCCCCGGGTCACCGGGCAGACGGCCCACATCCCGCAGCAGACGGGCCCGCACGTCCCGGCTCGGCCCGAGGGGCCGCACGACGACGGTGAACGGGACTACCACACCGAGCAGTTCGCGTTCGTCGAGGACCCGGACGGTGACCCCGAGGACGTCATCGACTGGCTGAAGTTCACCGAGAACCGCACCGAGCGCCGCGAGGAGGCCCGCCGCCGGGCCCGCAGCCGGGTCATCGCCCTCGTCGTCGTCCTCGCCCTCGTAGCCGCCGGCGGCGTCGGCTACCTCTGGTACGCCGGAAAGCTGCCCGGCCTGTCCTCCTCCGGCTCCAAGCCCGGCGCGGCCACCCCGGTCGGCGCCCAGAAACGCGATGTGATCGTCGTCCACCTGCACAACACCGGCAAGGGCGGCACCTCGACGGTGCTGCTGGTCGACAACACCACCACCAAGCAGGGCAGCACCGTGCTGCTGCCCAACTCCCTCGCGCTGAGCGCCGACGACGGCTCCACCACCACCCTCGCCAAGTCGGTGGACGACGACGGCGCCTCCGGCACCCGCGACCAGCTCGGCACCGTCCTCGGCACCGACATCCAGGGCACCTGGCGCCTGGACACCCCCTACCTGCAGAACCTCGTTGACCTGGTCGGCAACATCGACATCGACACCAATACCGACGTGCCCGACCCGGACGCCGGCAAGAAGGGCACCGAACCCCTCGTCCACAAGGGCAGCGGCCAGACCCTCAGCGGCAAGATGGCCGTCGCCTACGCCACCTACCGCGCCGCCGGCGAGTCCCAGAACGCCCAGCTGGAGCGGTTCGGCCAGGTCATGCAGGGCGTGCTGCGCAAGATGTCCTCCGACCCGTCGGCGGCCACGGTCACCGTGCAGACCCTCGCGCAGATCCTCGACCCGCCGCTCACCGACAAGGACCTCGGCACCTTCCTCGCCAAGCTCGCCGACCTCGCCAAGAGCGGCGCCTACAAGACCGCCCTGCTGCCCGTCCAGCCCGACGGCACCATCAGCGCGAGGACCAGCGACAGCGTGGTGAAGGACATCCTCGGCGGCACCGCCAAGAGCCCCGACGCCGGCTCCGCCGTCCGGGTCTCCGTGCAGAACGCCACCGGTGTGAAGGACGACACCGAGAAGGCCCGCGTGGTGCTCCTCAACGGCGGCTTCACCTTCCTGGAGGGCGGCACCGCCGCCGGCACGCAGCCCACCTCGAAGGTGGTCTACTCGGACGCCTCCCACAAGGCGGACGCCACCGAGGTCGCCAAGACCCTCGGCCTGCCCGCCGGATCCGTGGCCAAGGGCACCGTCTCCCCCGGCGCCGACATCTCGGTGGTCCTCGGCCAGGACTACAAGCCCGCCAGTTCCTGACCGGGTCCCGGGCACCCCACGTGCCACCGTAATCACGTGGGGTGTGCCCGGCGGACCGTGAGACCCTTGAGGTCCAGTGACCGCCGACCCGAAAGCTTCGTAGTGACCGCCACCGACCGTTCCCTTGAGCTCATCAACACCGCCGCGCAGGCGGCGGCCGACAAGCTCGCCCATGACGTCATCGCCTACGACGTGAGCGACGTGCTGTCGATCACGGACGCCTTCCTGCTGGCGTCCGCGCCGAACGACCGCCAGGTCAAGGCCATCGTCGACGAGATCGAGGAGCGCCTGCTGAAGGAACTCGGCGCCAAGCCGGTGCGCCGCGAGGGCGACCGCGACTCCCGCTGGATCCTGCTCGACTACGTCGACATCGTCGTGCACGTCCAGCACAGTGAGGAGCGCGTCTTCTACGCTCTGGAGCGGCTGTGGAAGGACTGCCCCGAGCTGGAGCTGCCCGCCGACGCCAAGGCCACCCGCGGCAAGGCGGAGGAGCACGCGAAGCTGCAGGCCGCCGAGGCCGAGCGGGAGCCGGGCGGGGAGTGGTGATGAGCGCCACCGGCGAGGTGACCGACCGCAAGACCCGCGGCCGCCGCATCATCCTGTGGCGGCACGGCCAGACCGCCTGGAACGTCGAGCGCCGCTTCCAGGGCAGCACGGACGTCGCGCTGACCGAGACCGGGATCGGCCAGGCCCGCCGCGCCGCCCGGCTGCTGGCCTCCCTGGGGCCGGACGCGATCATCTCCTCGGACCTGCAGCGGGCGGCGCACACGGCCGCCGAGCTGGCCGCCCTCACCGGCCTCCACATCACCCGCGAGGAGGGCCTGCGCGAGACCTACGCGGGCGTCTGGCAGGGGCTGACGCACGAGGAGATCATCGTCCGGTACGGCGAGGAGTACGCCGCCTGGAAACGCGGCGAGGCGGTCCGCCGCGGCGGCGGCGAACTGGAGACCGAGGTCGCCGACCGCGCCGCACCCGTCGTCCTGCGGCACGTCGAGAAGCTGCCCGAGGACGGCACTCTCGTCGTCGTCAGCCACGGCGGCACCATCCGCACCACCATCGGCCGGCTGCTCGGCCTGGAGGCCGGGCACTGGGAGAGCCTCGGCGGCCTCTCCAACTGCTGCTGGTCCGTGCTCGGTGAGGGCGCCCGCGGCTGGCGCCTGCTGGAGCACAACGCCGGCACCCTCCCGGAGCCGGTCCTCGGCGACGACGACTGAGCCTCAGGAGGCTCGCGGACCCCGGATTTCACTTTCTGGCAGGTCACAGGCTAAAGTTCTTCTTGTTCGCCCCGCCGAGCGGGGCGAGACACCATGCGGCTCCGCCGCGTGGCGCAAGGGGCTATAGCTCAGTTGGTAGAGCGCCTGCATGGCATGCAGGAGGTCAGGAGTTCAATTCTCCTTAGCTCCACTGATCGACACTCTGTCGAGTGGACAAAGATCGATGATGAAGGTCCCGCCCCCTCCAAGGGGCGGGATTTTCTGTTGGCTGATCGTCTTCCGGCTGATCCAGGACACCGGTGCGGCGGCCGGTGATCCTCGTCAACACAGCGACCGGTCCTCCTCCTGCCCGAGCACCAGCGGCACCGCGGCACACTGTTCCTGAACCGGGTTGAGTCACTCGGCGTTCCGCGCTCGTATACCTCTTCGGAGGCGTTCTCGGTGTGTGCCCGGGCGCTGGCCTCAGCGGCCGCGGCGGGCGCCGTGTCCGGACTGGTACTGAGGCGTCGCTGACCGTATTGCTCCGGCCGTGGCAGAATCAAACGGCCGGAAGGGGGCGCGGCCCGACGGGAGGGAGTAGCGATGCCTGCGAGCATCCTTGAGGAGGTCGGCCACCTCCTCGGTGCGGCGTTGATACGGGACACGACCACCCGGCTGAGCTGCCCTTCCTGTGGTTCCGCGCATGTTGCCCAAGTTCTCGGCGACAACGGCGGAATCTCCTACGTGTGCACGGCCTGCGGCCACAGCTGGAGCTGATCGATGGGTGCACACAGGCGAAAGTGCGACTGGTGTGGGAGCGGTACGCCGATCGTCCGTGACATGGAGCCGATCAATCCCGACTACCAGTACTGGTGCGAGGAATGCGCGCGGGCGCTGATCATAAAAGGCGACCCGATCGAGACGTACCGGGAATTGGAGGGCGAGCCGATCTACGGCCGTCTTCTCGAAGAGCACTGCACACTCAAGCGGTTCTACTCCTTCGTGACCGCCTGACCCCGGGTGCACCGCCGCCGCGGTCCGGCAACGATGTCCGGCCCGGCACGAGGAACAGCGCACCGGTTGCCGGGTAGAGGGCCGAAAGCATCAATTCCAGGACCTCCTGGTGCAGTTCGGGCCGTCCGGTGCCGTGCGGCACCCACCACGGGGCGTACGAGCAGAAGACCAGCAGCGTGCCCAGGGCCGCCGTCCTGTGTCCGCGTGCCCACAGCAGCAGTACGAGTGGCACACACCACACCCAGTGGTGCGTCCAGGACACCGGACTGATCAGCAGCGCGGTGACCGCGCAGGCGCACACCGCCCGGTCCCGCCGCCCGCGCAACTCCGCCCGCCACGGCGGCCGCGAGGCCCAGAGAGGCCAGGACGGCCGCCGAGGCTGCCCAGAGGTCTCCCGGGTCGGGCGTGTGCAGAACGCGCGCCAGAACGCCGCGCACGGCCTGGTTGGCGGCGTCCTCGGCATGGCCGACCCGGCCCGCGCGGAACACCACGTCCGTCCAGAACCGCCAGGAGTCGTACGGCAGGACGGCCGCCGCCGGCAGGGTCGCAGCGGCGAACGCGACGGCCGCCCCGCGCGCGTGCCGCAACCATGGCGTCGCGTCTCTGCTCCGCAGGTGGGCCGTGACACCCGTCACGAGCAGGCACACCGGGAACAGCGCGGGCGTCGGTTTGACCGCCGCGGCCAGCCCCGGGCCCGCTCCCGTCCAGGGGTCGTACCGCCCGGTGGGGCGGCGGCCGGCGCCGCGACCCACCACACGGCGTCCACGCGCGCGTGGCCGACGAGTTTCAGCGACAGCCGGACGAAGGCCACCAGCAGTGCGAGGTTCCCCGCGGTCGCCGGCACACGCAGCGGCGCGGGGTCCAGCAGGGTCAGCGGCGTGAAGAGCAGGGCGGCGAACGGCGGGTAGGTGGTGGGCAGGTGGGCGGCCGTCGCCCGCAGCGCGTTCAGGTCGCCGCCGGCGCGCACGGTGGCCCCCTCGGCCGGCGGTGGGCTGCGGACGACGCGATCAGTGTCACAAAATCGGACATTAGCGACAGTGTCGGTGCGAAGCCGAAACCGATTTGGCGCTGTGCCCCCAGGCCTGTAATGTTTACGTCGTCGCCGGGGAAACCAGGCGAAACAACAGAACAAGGGGCTATAGCTCAGTTGGTAGAGCGCCTGCATGGCATGCAGGAGGTCAGGAGTTCAATTCTCCTTAGCTCCACAGAAATCGAAGGCGGACCATCCCGACGGATGGTCCGCCTTCGGCGTGTTGCGCTGCCGGGAGCCGCGGCCGGACGAAGGGGCGGTCACCCGGCCCGGGTGACCGCCCCTTCGGGTGCTCAGCGGCCGAGCGCGCGCCGGCCGCGGCCCTGGGAGACGACCGGCAGGTTGCGGGACGGTGCCTGCCCGCGCGTGTCCTCCTCGAGGCGCAGGGCGAGCGCCGGGCAGCGGCGCACCGCGCGCAGCGCCTTCGCCTCGGCGTACCTGGGCACCTGCGCCTGGGCGACGGTCGGGAAACCGTCGGCGCCGAGTTCGAACACCTCCGGGAGGATGTCGGCGCACAGTCCGTGGCCCCGGCACAGCGTCCAGTCGACGTAGATCTTCTGACGGCTGGCGCCGGTCTCCTCGGGCTCTCCGCCACCCGGGATGCCCGTGGGGGCCCTGCCCCCCTCGAAGAGCGGCAGAACGCCCTCCACGGGCCGTCCGCAGCCGTTTCCGAGGACATGCGCGGCGAGGTCGTCGGTGAACGCCTTGATGGTCGACTCCAGGAACATCGCCGAGCCGTCCGGATGCGAACACGCGCCACGGCGCTTGACGTTCTTCGCGACCTGCTTCAGCGCCTCCAGCGCGGCCGGCCCCCCGCCGTTGAGGATGTCCTCCATGCCGCGCGCGGCGGCGGGCAGCCCGAGGTAGCAGGGCCCGCACTGGCCCGCGCTCTCCTCGGCCAGCCACTGCGCCACCCGCAGCGACTCGCCGAGCGGGCAGGTCTCCTGGCTGATCGGCAGGATCGCGCCCGCGCCCAGCGAACCGCCCACCGCGTCCAGCGAGTTGCGGGAGACGATCGCCTCGTCGACGGTCGCCGCGTCGATCCACTTGCCGTGATAGCCGCCGGTCAGCACGCCCTGCGGCACCGGCGGGGCGCCCGCCAGCTGCAGCACGTAGCGCAGCGGCACGCCCGTGGGCACCTCGATCACCATCGGGCGGGCGACCGCGCCGGACACGGTGAGCATGACGGTGCCCGGCTCGTCGTACAGGCCGGTGTTGCCGTAGCGCTCGGGGCCGATGCGGGCGGCGATGGCCAGCTGTGCGAACGTCTCCGCGTTGGACAGCAGCGTGGGTGCGCCGCCGACGCCGCTCTGCGAGGCGCTGATCTTGCGGCCGGGCGGGATCGCCGGGCCGCCGTCGACCGAGCGGATCAGGGAGGCGGCGGCGCCGGTGACCATCCGCACCGGGTTGCGCTGCACCCACGCGCGCAGCGCCGATCTACGGCTGTTGCTCAGCCCGCGTTCGGCGAGTGCGGCCTCCATGGAGCGCTGCGTGGACTCGCGGGTGACACCGATCACGAGCGTCCGGGCGCCGAGCGCCTCGGCGCACAGCAGCGCGCCGTCGAGGATCAGGTGCGGGGCACGGTTGATCAGCACCGTGTCCTTGCGGCAGGCCGGTTCGTCCTCGCTGCCGTTGACCACGACGACCGGCCGCACCCCGCGCTTGATCGCCGACTCGGCGACCGAGCGCAGCTTCTTGTGGAAGGGGAAACCGGCGCCGCCGCGGCCCCTGAGGTTGATGCGTTCGGCGAGCTGCGCGAGCTGTTCGCCGCCGAGCGGGTCGAGCGGCCCGTGCACCTTCAGGTGCATGGGCAGGTCGAGTCGTTCCACAAGGTCGAAGCCCGACGTGAGCTGCGGAAGGCCGACCACGCGGACTTCGGGGACGTCGGGCAGGGCCTCGTTCACTTAAAAGCCTCCGGACGGCGTGTTCCAGGATTCGCCCGAACCCGGAGTGTCGTAGGACGCGCCGGGCAGCGTTTCGGTAGCGGGACCGCTGTTGTACGTGTCACTGGCGTTGTACGCGCCGTAGAAGCCGTTTGTCTCACCGGTGTCGTACATGTCACTTCCGCCGTATCCAGGGGTGCCCGAATTGCCGTAGACCGGAATGGTCTGCCCGGTGTCCTGGAACGGGTCGTACGCGGACGGCGGGGCCTCGCCGACGGGCGGCGGGGACGGGATCGGCCAGCTGCCCGAGGTGCTGGAACCGCCGTCCACGCGGGGCATGGCCTCCGTGGCCTGCATGTCCAGCGGCAGGTCCATGCGGGCGGTCTGGCCGGCGGTGTACGACGGCCGGGAGCGGCGCGGCGTTGAGACGGCGCGGTAGGCCGCCGCGAAGCCCGACGCGGGTTCCGGCGCGGGGGTGGCGGGGGACTGGTACAGCGGCGCGGAGGGGGCGGCGGCCCCCCTGGGCTCGCGCCGGCCCTCGAAGCCCGCCGGAGCCGGCTCGGCCACCCGGGACCGGCTCGCGTCCAGCTCCTCGAGTCCCGGCCGCTCCGAGCTGCCGAACAGCGCCACCAGCCGGTCGGCGACCTTGCGCTTGACCGGGCGCGGGGCGGCGCGCAGGGCGAGGGCGGCCATGACCGCGATCAGGGACAGCGCGTACAGGTAGGTGAAGAGCGGGCTCTTCACCGGGCGGCCCGCGTACAGGCCGTGGATCAGTGCGGCGCACCAGGCCGGGTAGGACAGCATGTGCATGGCGCGCCAGCGGGCTGCGACCGGGGCCGGGGTGGCGAAATTGCTGCGCAGGGCGCCGGTGACCCCCACGAAGATCATCAGCAGGCCTGCCAGCGAGCCCAGTCCGATCAGGCCGCCGATGCCGGTGACGCCGAGCGAGAACGGGATGATCGCGGCGATCAGCTGCGTGTGCCCGAGTGCGATCTTGATGGTGATGTGCAGCAGCAGGAACGCGATCGAGGCGACCCCCAGCGTGCGGTGCACCGCCTGGCCGATGATCCGCTGCCGGATGTTCAGGAAGATCCGGTCCTGGGCGAACAGGCCCCAGATCACCGAGCAGCTGAGCGAGACCAGGGACATCACGCCCGCGCCGAAGTTCAGGAAGTCTTGGACCTGGCTGCCTCCCACCAGCACGACCACGGGTATGAGCAGCAGGACGACAGCCGATGCCACCCCGTAGGCCGAGCGGCCCGGTTTGGGGAGGGAGCTGGTACTACGACGAGGGTTCATGGGGGCAACTCCGAGCAGTTTCGGGAAAGCGGTCCCGCTGCCGAACTCTAGGTGGCGCCATACCGATCAGTACGGGGTTTGAGTTATTGCGTTGTTATCAACGGACAATGCGACTGGGCCGATGTCCCTTGGTGGACGGTACGCGAGGTAATTGTTGACCTTGGTTCAACTCCCTCTCCCCTTGGTTCCTGGCATGTCCACAAGGGATACGGAAGCGCGCCGTCGCTTGCTCAAGCGTGTCGCGGCTCGCCGAAGGCCGTCGCCGCCCGCTCGGGGCCTGCGGTACCCTAACGCCATGCGTGCCGTACGCCTTCTGCTTAGCGGGCCGCGCTGATCAGTACCGACCCCGGTCGAACCCGTGAGGTCGGCATCGGCGCGGCGTCCCCTCCTGTGTGAGGGGATTTTTCGTTTCTTTGAATGTCGCAGCCGCAGGCAGAGACGATCGATGGAGCTTTGAGGATCATGAGCGAGACGAACCCCGCTGCGGCCGCCGCCACGTCGGCGGAGGCCGCGCCGCACCGCTACACGGCCGCCATGGCAGCCGAGATCGAGGCACGCTGGCAGGACTTCTGGGACGCCGACGGCACCTACGCGGCGCCGAACCCCAAGGGCGACCTGGCGGGCGACGCCGGGCTGGTCGCCAAGCCCAAGAAGTTCATCATGGACATGTTCCCGTACCCCTCGGGTGCGGGCCTGCACGTCGGCCACCCGCTGGGCTACATCGCCACCGACGTCTTCGCCCGGTTCCAGCGCATGACCGGCCACAACGTCCTGCACACCCTGGGCTTCGACGCCTTCGGCCTGCCCGCCGAGCAGTACGCCGTGCAGACCGGCACGCACCCGCGCGTGTCCACCGAGGCCAACATCGAGAACATGAAGGCCCAGCTGCGCCGGCTGGGCCTGGGCCACGACAAGCGCCGGTCCTTCGCCACGATCGACCCGGACTACTACAAGTGGACCCAGTGGATCTTCCTGCAGATCTTCAACTCCTGGTACGACGACGAGGCGAAGAAGGCCCGTCCGATCTCCGAGCTGATCGCACGGTTCGAGTCCGGTGAGCGCGCGATTCCGGGCACCACGCGCGCGTGGAGCGAGCTGAGCGCCCGCGAGCGCGCCGACATCCTGGGCGAGTACCGCCTGGCCTACGCCTCCGACGCGCCGGTCAACTGGTGCCCGGGCCTGGGCACCGTGCTGGCCAACGAGGAGGTCACCGCCGACGGCCGCTCCGAGCGCGGCAACTATCCGGTCTTCAAGGCCAAGCTGCGCCAGTGGAACATGCGCATCACCGCCTACGCCGACCGGCTGCTGGACGACCTGGAGCAGCTGGACTGGCCCGAGGCCATCAAGCTGCAGCAGCGCAACTGGATCGGCCGCAGCGAGGGCGCCCGCGTCGACTTCCCGATCGACGGCGAGCACATCACGATCTTCACCACCCGCCAGGACACCCTGTTCGGCGCGACCTACATGGTGCTGGCGCCCGAGCACCCGCTGGTCGAGAAGTTCACCCCCGAGGCCTGGCCCGAGGGCACGCACGAGGTGTGGACCGGCGGACACGCCACCCCGGCCGAGGCCGTCGCCGCCTACCGCGCGCAGGCCGCCTCGAAGTCCGACGTCGAGCGCCAGGCCGAGGCGAAGGACAAGACCGGCGTCTTCATCGGCGCGTACGCGACCAACCCGGTCAACGGCGACCAGATCCCGGTCTTCATCGCCGACTACGTCCTGATGGGCTACGGCACCGGTGCGATCATGGCCGTCCCGGCGGGCGACCAGCGCGACTTCGAGTTCGCGCGCGCCTTCGAGCTGCCGATCCGCTGCGTCGTCGAGCCGACCGACGGCCGTGGCACCGACACCTCGGCCTGGGAGAACGCCTTCGGGTCGTACGACGCGAAGATCATCAACTCGTCCAACGACGAGATCTCCCTGGACGGCCTGGGCGTCGCCGACGCCAAGGCCCGCATCACCGAATGGCTGCAGGGCAAGGGCATCGGCGAGGGCACCGTCAACTTCCGCCTGCGCGACTGGCTGTTCAGCCGCCAGCGCTACTGGGGCGAGCCCTTCCCGATCGTCTACGACGAGGACGGCATCGCCCACTCGCTGCCCGAGTCGATGCTGCCGCTGGAGCTGCCCGAGGTCGAGGACTACAGCCCGCGCACCTTCGACCCGGACGACGCCAACACCCAGCCCGAGACCCCGCTGTCGCGCAACGAGGAGTGGGTCAACGTCACCCTGGACCTGGGCGACGGGCCGAAGCAGTACCGCCGCGAGACCAACACCATGCCCAACTGGGCGGGTTCCTGCTGGTACGAGTTCCGCTACCTGGACCCGCACAACGAGCACCGGCTGGTCGACCCCGAGATCGAGCAGTACTGGATGGGCCCGCGCGAGGGCCGGCCGCACGGCGGCGTCGACCTGTACGTCGGCGGCGCCGAGCACGCCGTGCTGCACCTGCTGTACGCGCGCTTCTGGTCCAAGGTCCTGTACGACCTGGGCCACGTGTCGTCGGCCGAGCCGTTCCACAAGCTGTTCAACCAGGGCATGATCCAGGCCTACGTCTACCGCGACAGCCGTGGCATCGCGGTGCCGGCCGCCGAGGTGGAGGAGCGCGACGGCGCGTACTACTACCAGGGCGAGAAGGTCACCCGCCTGCTGGGCAAGATGGGCAAGTCCCTGAAGAACGCGGTGACCCCGGACGAGATCTGCGCCGAGTACGGCGCCGACACCCTGCGCCTGTACGAGATGGCCATGGGCCCGCTGGACGTCTCCCGCCCGTGGGACACGCGCGCGGTGGTCGGCCAGTTCCGGCTGCTGCAGCGACTGTGGCGCAACATCGTCGACGAGAACACCGGCGAGCCGACCGTGGTGGACGCGGCGCCCGACGAGGACACGCTGCGCGCCCTGCACAAGGCGATCGACGGCGTCCGCCAGGACCTGGAGGGGCTGCGCTTCAACACCGCCATCGCCAAGGTCACCGAGCTGAACAACCACCTGACCAAGGCCGGTACCGCGGTGCCGCGTTCGGTGGCCGAGCCGCTGGTGCTGATGGTCGCCCCGCTGGCCCCGCACATCGCCGAGGAGCTGTGGCGCAGGCTGGGCCACACCGACTCGGTCGTCCACCAGGACTTCCCGGTCGCCGACCCCGAGTACGTCGTGGACGAGACCGTGACCTGCGTCGTGCAGATCAAGGGCAAGGTCAAGGCCCGCCTGGAGGTGCCCCCGGCCATCTCCGAGGAGGAGCTGGAGAAGGTGGCGCTGGCCGACGAGAAGGTCGTCGCGGCGCTGGACGGCGCGGACATCCGCAAGGTGATCGTCCGGGCGCCGAAGCTGGTGAACATCGTCCCGGCGTGACCGTCAGGACGCCGCGGCGAGCTGTCTCGGGGTAGTCCCCTACGGGCAGGTTCGGGGTTTTTCTGGAACTCCGGGCCTGCCCGCTGCGTTTACTGTGGAAAGCGCGGCGGCGTGTGCCGCTCCATCCGGAGGAGGAGCATCGTGGAAGCAGTGATCGCCGTGTTCGCCCTGCTCTTCCTGCTCTTCGTCGGCCTGGGCGCGTACGCCACGGTCAAGGCGGTCGGCGCCGCCAAGCGCGGCGTGGACCGGACGGTCGAGCAGGCCCGCCGCACCGTGGAGGACCACACGCTGCGCGCCAAATCCTTTGTCCAGGCCGGTCCGGCCGCCGAGATCGCGCAGCTGAGGCTCGCGCTGCGCACCTCCATGCGTGCCACCCAGGACGCCCTGCGCGCGAGCGCGGCCGAGGACGAGTCGATCAAGGAGTCCCTCGCTCTCTTCGAGCGGCTCAGCGCGCACGGGCACGAGCTGGACGCCGACCTCCGGCGACTGGAGTCGGAGCCGGACCGCGCCGAACTCCGCGCACGGCTGCCCGAGCTGCGCAGCCGTGCCGAGCGCATCACCAAGTCCGCGGACTCCCTGCGCTGGGCGGTCCGCGACCGGGCCCGCCGCTTCGTCGACGACGATCTGGGCGCGCTCAGCGATCAGATAGACATCGAGGCCGACGCCCTGCGCCACTGGACCCCGGCCGGTCCCGCGACGGCGGGGGGACAGCAGCCCGACGTGAGCGCCGCATCCACCCCCGACGGCTCGGCGGCCCGACGCGCCCGCTCGTGGATGTCGCGTGCCGCCGAGGCCGAGGAGCAGGCGCGCCAGGCGATCACCCCGCCGTCGCCACGCCTCGTCCACCCCTGGCAGAAGAAACCGCGTCCCGAGAGCACCACCTGACCCGGCCGCTCCCGGCCCGCACCAGGGGGGCCGGACTGCCGCGCGAGCACTACGGCAGGTAACCTCCAGCTCATGTCCCGCCATGTCGCGATCGTCACCGATTCAACGGCCTACCTGCCGCCGCGGACGATGGAGCGTCACGGCATCACCGCGGTGCCCCTGACCGTGGTCCTCGGCGACCAGGCACTCGAAGAGGGCACCGAGATCTCCACCCGCTCCCTGGCCCAGGCCCTGCAGAAGCGCCGTCCCGTGACCACCTCGCGCCCGAGCCCGGAGATGTTCGCGGAAACCTACCGCAGGGTCGCCGAGTCCGGTGCGAACGGCATCGTCTCCCTGCACCTGTCCGCCGAACTGTCCGGCACCTACGACGCGGCGGTCCTCGCGGCCCGCGATGCGCCGGTGCCGGTACGGGTGGTGGACACCGGGATGGTCGCGATGGCTCTCGGCTTCTGCGCGCTCGCCGCCGCCGAGGCCGCCGAGGCCGGCGGCACGGTGGACGAGGCCGTCACGGCCGCCGAGAAGCGGGCCGCGGGCACGTCGGCCTACTTCTACGTCGACACTCTCGACTATCTGCGCCGTGGCGGCCGCATCGGAGCCGCACAGGCCCTGCTCGGTTCCGCACTCGCCGTCAAACCCCTGCTCCAGCTGGACGGCGGCCGCATCGAACTGCTCGAGAAGGTCCGTACGGCGTCCAAGGCCATCGCGCGTCTGGAGGAGATCGCCGCCGAACGGGCGGGCGGTGCCGAGGTCGACATCGCCGTCCACCACCTGGCCGCCCCCGACCGTGCCGCCGCGCTCGCCGACCGGCTGCGGGAACGGGTGCCGGGCCTGGCCGACCTCCATGTCAGCGAGGTCGGGGCGGTGATCGGGGCACACACCGGTCCCGGACTGCTCGGAGCGGTGGTCTCACCCCGCTGAGCCATCACCCGTCCGGGTGGCGGACTTATCCACAACAGGGCCGTCCTCCACGGGAATTGACCAAGATCATCGCGAATCGGCGGGATGTCCCATCCTCGTCGCATGGCACTTCGATCACGTTCACGCTCAGCCACTCCGACCAGCGGCCCCGGCCGTGGTCCCACCTCCGACGGCCGCATCCGCCACCGCCGGGGCATCGACGGCGGCCGTGTCCGCCACTGCCCGCCGGCGCCCGCCGAGGAACTGCGCCGCCGAGCGGAACTCCTCTTCGGCGAACGAGCCGTGCAATGGCGGGAGTCGGGAAACGGACCGCCGGAGGGGGAGGTGTCCGCAAGGACGGCGACCGCGACGGCGACCGAGGAGGCGACCGGGGCGGGGGCTGGGGCGGCGACGAGGGCAGCTACGGCATGGGTCACGGGCCCGGCGCCCGGACTGAGCCAGGCGAGGGCCGGGACGGCCACGCTCGCGCCTGCCGCGACCGAGCCACCGCACGCCGTACCGGCTGACGGGTCGACACCGACGCTGATGCCGGCATCGAGTCCGGCTCCGGCACCGAGCACCACCCACGACCCCGAACCAGCCGGTGCCATGGGCCCGTTGGAGCTGCCGGGCCCGGTTGGCCCCGGCTGGCGGGAGCGGGTCGGGCCGGCCTTGCGGGAGCGGATGCCGGTGTGGCTGCAGGCGCGGTGCGGGGTGGAGCGGCGGGGTGTCGTGGCGCTCGCCGTGGTGCTCGTGGCCGCCGCGGTGTTCGCCGTTCAGCACTTCTGGGCCGGGCGCACCGAGTCCGTGACCGCCCCTCAAGTGGTGCGCGCAAAGGCGCCCTACGCCAAGGCGGACACGCCCCACGCCGAGAAGGAAGGAGACGTGAAGGCCGGTGCGGGCGCGGGCGCCTCGGCGGCGCCGGGCGGACAGATCGTCGTGGACGTCACCGGCAAGGTCCGCAACCCGGGGCTGCAGCGGTTGCCGGCCGGATCCCGGGTGGCCGACGCGTTGCGGGCCGCGGGCGGTGTCCGTCCGGATGTGAGCACCGAGGGGCTCAACCGGGCCCGCTTCCTGGTCGACGGCGAACAGGTCGTCGTCGGCGCGTCCGCCGGGGCGGCGGCCCCACCCGGCCCGTCGGCGGGGCCGGCCTCAGGACCGGCGGGCGCGGGCCCCGCGGCACCCGTCTCCCTCAACACGGCCACGGCGGACCAGCTCGACGCGCTGCCGGGAGTCGGCCCCGTCCTCGCTCAGCACATCATCGACTACCGCACCCAGCACGGCGGCTTCCGCTCGGTGGACGAACTGCGCGAGGTCAACGGCATCGGCGACCGCCGCTTCAGCGATCTGCGGAAGCTGGTACGGACATGAGCCGCGCGATCGTCGACCGGAGGCCGGAGCCTGGGACGAGCGGCGTACCCGCGCGAGACCGGCGAGGTGGCGAGCGGTCTGGAGATCCGGGGGCCGACGGCGCCGTGGCCCGCGACACCGGGGAGGACGGGACCGCGGCCCGCGGCGACCGGGCGGGGCCCATGGACCTGCGCCTGGTGCCGCCCGCGCTCGCGGCCTGGGTCACGGCGGCCCTCACGCTGGACACCCCGGCGGGCTGGACGGCCGGGATCGCAGTCGCCTGCCTGGTGGGTGGGGTCGCTCTGCTGGCGGCACGGAGGTCGCCGCGGCCCGCACAGTCCGCACCGGCCGGGCCGCTGACGCGGAGAGCCCGGGCCGGGAGGCCGCTCGGGCGGTTCGACTGGGCCCGCGCCTCCGTCGCCGCCGTGCTGCTGTGCGTTTCCGCGGCGGCCGCCTCGGCCGGACTGCACGGAGCGGACCTGCGGCGCGGGCCCGTGCCCGAACTGGCCCGGCGGTACGCGACCGTGACCGCCGAGGTCGAGCTGAGCGGCGACCCCTGGCTGAGCCGGCCACGGGTGCGCGGCGATCACGCCGCGCCGCTGGCGGTACTGGCCCAGGCGGAGGTGCGGCGCGTCGAACAGGGCGACGGGACGAGCGTGCGGACGCGCACTCCGGTGCTGCTGGTCGTCGACACGGACGTTCCGGCACCGGAAGGGACGGCTGCTCGCAACGGCGCCTCTCCAGGAGAAGGAACGGGGGCGGGGCCCTCTGTCCCGGGCGCGCGGGGTGCGAAAGGCGCTCAGGGCGATCGGGGCGCGCGGGGGCCGCGGGGTGCGCCCGATGCATGGCTCGGGTTGTTGCCGTCCACACGGCTGCGGGTCAGCGGGCGGCTGGATCCCGCGCTGGCGGGCGGGGAACGGACCGCGGCCGTGCTGCGGGTGCGTGGCCGGCCCCGGCCGCGGATCGTGGCGGGGCCCAGCGGGCCGCAACGGCTCGCGGGACGGCTCAGGGCCGGACTGCGGGAGGCGACCGACGGTCTGCCGGGGGACGCGCGGGCGCTCCTCCCCGGGCTGGTCGTCGGGGACACCGCACGGATCACGCCCGAGCTGGACGAGGCGTTCAAGGACACGGACCTGACGCACACGCTCGCGGTGTCCGGCAGCAACCTCACCGTCCTGCTCGCACTGCTCATCGGGCCACCCGGACTGGCCCGGCTCGTCGAGCGCCGTGGCCTCGCTCCCCGCCTCGGGCTCTCGCTGCGGGCGACCGCACTGCTCGCCGGAGCGCTCACGTCGGGATTCGTGGTCGTGTGCCGGCCCGACCCCAGTGTGCTGCGGGCCGCCGCCTGCGGTGCGGTCGGGCTGCTCGCCCTGGCCACCGGGCGCCGCAGATCCCTGATCCCGGCACTGGCCACGGCCGTTCTGCTGCTGGTGCTCTACGACCCGTGGCTGGCCCGCAGTTACGGCTTCCTGCTGTCCGTGCTGGCCACCGGCGCGCTGCTGGTCCTGGCACCGGGCTGGAGCGAGGCGCTGCGGCGGCGCCGGGTGCCGCCGAGGCTCGCGGAGGCGCTGGCGGCGGCCGCCGCGGCACAGGCGGTGTGCGCCCCGGTCACGGCGGTGCTGTCGGCGCGGGTGAGCCTGGTGGCGGTGCCGTGCAACCTGCTGGCCGAGGTGGCGGTGGCACCGGCCACGGTGCTGGGGTTCGCGGCACTGGCGACGGCGCCGGTGGCCATGGCGCCCGCCAAGACGCTGGCCTGGTGCGCGAGTTGGCCCGCCCGGTGGATCGCCGGTGTCGCGCGGACGGGGGCGGCGCTGCCCGGCGCGGGAGTGCAGTGGCCGGGGAGCTGGCCGGGCGCGCTGCTGCTCGCGGCGGTCATCGTGGCCGTCGTCCTGGCCGGGCGCCGGCTCATGCGGCATCCGTGGTGGTGCGGGCTGCTCGGAGTGCTGCTCCTGCTGGCCGTGGTACGGCCGGCGCCGCTGACCCGGGTGATCACGGGCTGGCCACCGCCGGGCTGGCGGTTCGCGATGTGCGATGTCGGGCAGGGCGACGCGACCGTACTGGCGGCGGGCGAGGGAGCCGGGGTGGTCGTGGACGCCGGCCCCGATCCGGTGCTGGTCGACCGCTGCCTGCGGCAGCTGGGCATCACACGCATCCCGCTACTCGTCCTGACCCACTTCCACGCCGACCATGTCGCGGGACTGCCCGGGGTGCTGCGGGGCCGTTCGGTGGCCGCGATCGAGACCACGGGCTTCGAGGAGCCCGCCGACCAGGCCGAGTTCGTCACAAGGGAGGCGGTGGCGCGGCACATCCCGGTCACGCGCGCCGTAGCGGGAGAGGAACGGCGTGCCGGAGCGCTGTCCTGGCGGGTCCTGTGGCCCCCGCCGAGCACCCGCCCGCCCGGGGACCCGCAGACCCCCGCCTGGCCGGGCCCGGTGCCCGAGCCGGACGACCCGAACGACGCCAGCGTCGCGATGCTGGTGCGCTCGGGCGGGCTCCGGCTGCTGTTGCTGGGCGACCTCGAACCGCCGGCCCAGCAGGCGTTGGTGCGGTCACCGGCGGCGGCCGAGCTGGCCGGTGTGGACGTGCTGAAGGTGGCCCATCATGGCTCGGCCTATCAGGACCCGGAGCTGATACGGCTCGCGGCTCCCCGGGTGGCGCTCATCTCGTGCGGCGTCGACAACCCCTATGGCCACCCGGCACCGGCGACCGTGGCAGCGCTGCGGGAAGGCGGGGCGCTGGTGCTGCGCACCGACCGGGACGGGGAGCTCGCGGTCGGCGGGACGGGAGGGACGGGCGGGGAGTTGCGGGTGGCGAGAGACTGAGGGCCGCGCTTCGCCCAGACTGGGTCCATGAACCCAAGCCAGGTCGAGGCCTATCTCCGCCGGATCGGGGCCGAGCATCCGCAGGAGCCCACCGGCCGGGCGCTGCGCGAACTGCAGCTGCGCCATCTGCGGACCATCCCCTTCGAGAACCTGTCGATCCACCTGGGCGAGGAGATCGTGCTGGAGGAGGAGCGGCTGCTGGACAAGGTGATCGGACGCGGGCGGGGTGGCTTCTGCTACGAACTGAACGGTCTGTTCGGCGCGTTGCTCAGCGCGCTCGGCTACGAGGTCGAGCTGCTCGCGGTACGTGTGTACGGCGACGAGGGGCGGCTCGGCATCCCGTACGACCATCTCGCCCTGCGCGTGCGGACGGTGGAGGGAGGCACCTGGCTCGCGGACGTCGGTTTCGGGGCGCACAGCCACTGTCCGCTGAGGTACGCGGAGCGTGAGGAGCAGATCGACCCCGGCGGCGTGTTCCGGGTGGTCGAGGCCGGGCCGGACACGGCCGGGAAGAGCGGCGGCGGCTCGGCCGGGGAGGGGGACCTGGACGTCATACGGGACGGGAGACCGCAGTACCGGCTGGAGACGCGGCCCCGGGCGCTCGGGGACTTCGTGGCCGGGGCCTGGTGGCACAGCACCTCGCCGCTGTCGCACTTCACCCGGTCGCTGGTCTGCTCACGGGTCACCGAGGACGGGGGCAGGGCCACACTCAGCGGGCGGGTGCTGACGACGACGGCCGCCGACGGTGCGCGCGAGACGCGGGAGCTGGAGACGGACCAGGAGGTGCTGGCCGTGTACCGGGAGCGGTTCGGGATCGAGCTGGACCGCGTGCCGACCGCGCGGAACCGGGACCTGAACCCCTGAGCCGTCGAGGCGAGCATCCGGGGCGGACTGCGGATGCGGATCGCGCCGAAGGCCCTGACGTGTCCGTGTCCGTGTCCGTGTCCGTGCCCGTGCCCGTTCCCGAGGCATGCCGTGCCCGCTCCCGAGGCCTCACCTGGCGGTTCGGTCTCGTGTGATGCCGGAGAATGGGCCCGTGAGTGATGTGAGACACGTGCTGGTGCTGCCCGACCGGGATGCCGCCGAGGAGGTGGCCGGGGCGCTCGGGGAGCGGTTCGGGCTGGACGAGGAGCCGCGGCTCGTCCGGGACGCGCTGGCCGGCGAGGACGACGCCGAGGACGCGCAGTGGCTGGTGGTCCTGCGGGACGAGGACGCGCGGCTGGACCCGGCGGAGCTGGACGAGTTCGCAGCGGAGTGGGACGGCTGGCGCGAGGAGCCGTGACCCCGAGACGGACTCCGGGTCCGCTCCGGGACCGGTCGGGGTGCCGGGGCCGGTTCGTTGTCAGTGCCGCGTGGGATGCTGTCAGTGATGGCCAGGAAGACTGTGAATGACGACCCTCTCGCCCCGGTGACGCTCGCCGTGGGCCAGGAGGACCTCCTGCTCGACCGTGCCGTGCAGGAGGTGGTGGCCGCCGCCAGGGCCGCCGACGCCGACACGGACGTACGCGACCTCACCCCGGACCAGTTGCAGCCCGGCACGCTCGCCGAGCTCACCAGTCCTTCGCTCTTCGCCGAGCGGAAAGTCGTGGTCGTACGCAATGCGCAGGACCTGTCCGCCGACACGGTCAAGGACGTGAAGGCATATCTCGGGGCGCCCGCCGAGGAGATCACGCTCGTGCTGCTGCACGCGGGCGGGGCCAAGGGCAAGGGGCTGCTCGACGCCGCGCGCAAGGCGGGAGCGCGGGAGGTGGCCTGTCCGAAGATGACCAAACCGGCGGACCGGCTGGCCTTCGTGCGGGGGGAGTTCCGCTCCTTCGGGCGGTCGGCCACGCCCGAGGCGTGCCAGACGCTGTGCGACGCCATCGGCAGCGATCTGCGGGAGCTGGCCTCGGCGGTCTCCCAGCTGGTCGCCGACGTGGAGGGAACGATCGACGAGGCGATCGTCGGGCGGTACTACACCGGCCGGGCCGAGGCCTCCAGCTTCACGGTCGCCGACCGGGCCGTGGAGGGGCGTACGGCGGAGGCGCTGGAAGCGCTCAGATGGTCGCTGGCGACGGGCGTGGCGCCGGTGATGATCACCAGTGCGCTGGCCCAGGGCGTGCGGGCGATCGGGAAGCTGTCCTCCGCGCGCGGGGGCAGGCCGGCCGATCTGGCGCGGGAGCTGGGGATGCCGCCATGGAAGATCGACCGGGTGCGACAGCAGATGAGGGGGTGGACGCCGGACGGGGTCGCGGTGGCGATGCGTGCCGTTGCCGAGGCCGACGCCGGGGTGAAGGGCGGGGGCGACGATCCCGAGTACGCCCTGGAGAAGGCGGTCGTGACGATCGCCCGGGCAGCACGGTCGAGAGGCCGGAGCTGACCGCCGCCGACCTGGGCGGCCCAGCACCGACCCGGGGCTGATCGGCCGCCGCCCGGGGTGGATTCGGTTTCGGCCCGGAGAGCTGCCCCGCGGATGCCGCAGGGCGAACTCGCTGCCGAGGTGGGCTGGTCCGGTGCCGCGCCGGGCTGGTCCGGTGCCGCGCCGGGCTGGTCCGGTGCCGCGCCGGGCTGGTCCGGTGCCGCCCCGGGACGTACTTGGTGCCGACCTGGCGGATCCGCAGCCGACTCCGCAGCCGACTCGGTGGCAGCCCCCGTCGCCCGGGAGCGGCAGCCACAGAGACCGGTGGGCGTCCGCTGGCATCACCGACGTCTCATGGGTTCGGCCGCATCACCGACCTAGGGAAGACGGCGATGGACGCGGCGGAATCCCCGTGGACAACTGTCGTCCGCACTCTCGTCCGCAAGGGCTACGACGCCTTCTCCCACCGGGACACAGAGACCGCGAGGGCCGACCGCCGGCGGCGGACGCCGGGCATCACGTGGCCGGGAGCCACCCGCTGCCGTTGACTTCGCCGGCGCATGCCGAAGGCCCCGGTGTCCGCCCTGGGGAAGGGAGGGTGCCGGGGCCTTCGGATCAAGCTGGATGGACTCGCACCCGCGTGGCGAACGCAGGCCGCGTGCGAATCCGGGGTGCCGGGCGGGAGCGGATGAGAGAGGGCCCGCTCTGGGTCCTTCCGGCGGTCAGATCAAAGAGGGGGTTCAGCCCTTGAGGGACGTGACCTTGGAAGCAAGCGCCGACTTCTTGTTGGCGGCCTGGTTCTTGTGGATGACGCCCTTCGAGACAGCCTTGTCGAGCGCACGCGCGGCAGCGCGCTGCAGCTCGGTGGCCTTCTCGACGTCACCCGCGGCAGCGGCCTCGCGGGCCTTGCGGATCGCGGTCTTCAGGGAGGACTTGACGGCCTTGTTGCGCAGCCGAGCCTTCTCGTTGGTCTTGATCCGCTTGATCTGGGACTTGATGTTCGCCACGAAGGAGCCTTTTCAGGTTCTGGTGCGGGGCCGCGAGGGTCCCGTACCGGTGATCCAAAATTTCTCGGACGTGCCTCGTGCTGAGAGGGCATGAGGCACAGCCATCTACAGTACCAGTGGCCCTGCGAGCGGCCCAAAACGGTGCCCGGTCCCTCCGCGTGGGACCATGGAGACTACGTATCGATCCGACCCGAGGCATAAGGCGCCTCAAGAGACAGGACCCTGCGTGCCCGCGACCCCTAACCATGTGCCCGAGCCGAGCCGTACCGCCCCGGCTCTGATCCGCAATTTCTGCATCATCGCGCACATCGACCACGGCAAGTCCACGCTCGCCGACCGGATGCTCCAGCTGACCGGTGTGGTCGAGCAGCGGCAGATGCGTGCTCAGTACCTCGACCGGATGGACATCGAGCGCGAGCGCGGCATCACGATCAAGTCCCAGGCGGTGCGTCTGCCCTGGGCCCCCACCGAGGGCCCCGACCAGGGCACGACCCACATCCTCAACATGATCGACACCCCGGGTCACGTCGACTTCACCTACGAGGTCTCGCGGTCGCTCGCCGCCTGTGAGGGGACCATCCTCCTCGTCGACGCCGCCCAGGGCATCGAGGCGCAGACCCTCGCCAACCTCTACCTGGCGATGGAGAACGACCTCACGATCATCCCCGTACTGAACAAGATCGACCTGCCGGCCGCCCAGCCGGAGAAGTTCGCCGAGGAGCTGGCGAACCTGGTCGGCTGCGACCCGGAGGACGTCCTCAAGGTCTCCGCGAAGACCGGTCTCGGCGTCGACGCGCTGCTGAACAAGGTCGTCAAGGAGATCCCGGCGCCGGTCGGGGTCGCCGACGCCCCCGCCCGCGCGATGATCTTCGACTCGGTCTACGACTCCTACCGCGGCGTCGTGACGTACGTCCGTGTCATCGACGGCCAGCTCAACAAGCGCGAGCGCATCAAAATGATGTCGACCGGCGCCACGCACGAGCTGCTGGAGATCGGCGTCAACTCGCCCGAGATGCTGCCGGCCGACGGCCTCGGCGTCGGCGAGGTGGGCTATCTCATCACCGGTGTGAAGGACGTCCGGCAGTCCAAGGTCGGTGACACCGTCACCAGCCAGAGCAAGGGGGCGACGGAGGCGCTCGGCGGGTACAAGGACCCGAAGCCCATGGTCTTCTCCGGTCTGTATCCGCTCGACGGTTCCGACTACCCCGAGCTGCGCGAGGCTCTGGACAAGCTGCAGCTCAACGACGCCGCGCTGGTCTACGAGCCGGAGACCTCCGCCGCCCTCGGCTTCGGTTTCCGCGTCGGCTTCCTCGGCCTGCTGCACCTGGACGTGATCCGGGAGCGGCTGGAGCGCGAGTTCGGCCTCGACCTGATCGCCACCGCCCCCAACGTGGTCTACCGCGTGGTCATGGAGGACGGCAGCGAGCACACGGTCACCAACCCGAGCGAGTTCCCCGAGGGCAAGATCAACGAGGTCTTCGAGCCGGTCGTGCGGGCCACCATCCTCGCGCCCACCGAGTTCATCGGCTCGATCATGGAGCTGTGCCAGACCCGGCGCGGCACCCTGCTCGGCATGGACTACCTCTCGGAGGACCGCGTCGAGATCCGCTACACGCTGCCGCTCGCGGAGATCGTCTTCGACTTCTTCGACCAGCTGAAGTCCAAGACCCGCGGCTACGCCTCGCTGGACTACGAACCCACCGGCGAGCAGACCAGCTCCCTGGTCAAGGTCGACATCCTGCTGCACGGCGACAAGGTGGACGCGTTCTCCGCGATCACCCACAAGGACCAGGCGTACGCGTACGGCGTGCGGCTCGTCGCCAAGCTCAAGGAGCTGATCCCGCGGCAGGCCTTCGAGGTGCCGGTGCAGGCCGCCATCGGCTCCCGGGTCATCGCCCGCGAGACCATCCGCGCCATCCGCAAGGACGTCCTCGCCAAGTGCTACGGCGGTGACATCTCCCGTAAGCGGAAGCTGCTGGAGAAGCAGAAGGAAGGCAAGAAGCGGATGAAGATGGTGGGTTCCGTGGAGGTTCCGCAGGAGGCCTTCATCGCCGTCCTGTCCAGCGATGACAGCGCGGGGTCGGCCAAGGGCAAGAAGTAACCAGCGGTAACAACGGGTTACGTCCATAAACGGGACACAAAGGGGCCCGTCGTGCGAAAGTGCGGCGGGCCCCTACGCGTGCGTAGCGTCGCTCTGCGTGGAAAGTGACAGGCCGATGCCCCTTACGCAGCGGCCGGTCGCGCCTTACTCTGATGCCTGCTCGATAGTTACTCGCGAGTTAAACAACTGCGCAGCAACAGCACGAACCCCCACCGTGAGTTAACCCAGCCGCACCGAGTCAGCCGCACCGTCGCGGGCCCCCGGAGGATGTCGTGAGCGACACACAGACCTTGATCGAGAACCGTCCGCCGTCCGTCGCGGCCCTCTTCCTGGAGCGCGTGGCGGCCACACCGGACGCCGAGGCCTACCGATACCCGGTGCCGCCCGCGTCCGGCCAGGGCCCCGACGACTGGAAGTCGCTCAGCTGGGCGCAGGCGGCCGAGCGGGTGTACGCGATCGCGGCCGGCCTCATCGAGCTGGGCGTGCAGCCCGAGCAGCGGGTGGCGCTCGCCTCCTCCACCCGGGTCGAGTGGATCCTCGCCGACCTCGGCATCATGTGCGCCGGCGGCGCCACGACCACCGTCTACCCGCAGACCAACGCGGACGAGTCCGCCTTCATCCTCTCCGACTCCGAGAGCCGGGTGCTGATCGCCGAGGACGCGGCCCAGGTCGCCAAGGCGCTCGAGAAGCGCGCCGAGCTGCCCGAGCTGACCAAGGTCGTCGTCATCGACGCGGCGGGCGCGGAGACGAGCGACTGGGTGATCACGCTCGCGGAGCTGGAGCGGCGCGGAGCGGCCTACCTGGAGACCCACCCGTCGCTGATCAAGGAGCGGGTCGGCGCGATCAAGAAGGAACAGCTCGCCACCCTCATCTACACCTCCGGCACCACCGGCCGCCCCAAGGGAGTCAGGCTCCCGCACGACAACTGGGCGTACATGGCGAAGGCGATCGCCGCGACCGGCCTCGTCACCATGGACGACGTGCAGTACCTGTGGCTGCCGCTCGCGCACGTCTTCGGCAAGGTCCTCACCTCCGGCCAGATCGAGGTCGGGCACGTCACCGCCGTCGACGGCCGGGTCGACAAGATCATCGAGAATCTTCCGGTGGTGCAGCCGACGTACATGGCGGCCGTGCCGCGCATCTTCGAGAAGGTCTACAACGGCGTCGCCGCCAAGGCCCGCGAGGGCGGCCCGGCCAAGTACAAGATCTTCCAGTGGGCCGCCGAGGTCGCCCGCGAGTACGCCAAGGTCAGCCAGGACAACTTCCGCCGCACCGGCAACCACGCCGTGCCCTTCGGCCTCGCCGCCAAGCACAAGGTCGCCGACACCCTCGTCTACGGCAAGCTTCGCGAGGCCTTCGGCGGCCGGCTGCGCGCCTGTGTCTCCGGCGCCTCAGCGCTCGCGCCCGAGATCGGCTACTTCTTCGCCGGCGCCGGCATCCACATCCTGGAGGGCTACGGCCTCACCGAGTCCTCCGCGGCCTCCTTCGTCAACCCCGGCGAGGCCTACCGCACCGGCACGGTCGGCAAGCCGCTGCCCGGCACCGAGGTGCGCATCGCCGACGACGGCGAGATCCTGCTGCGCGGCCCCGGCATCATGGAGGGCTACCACGGGCTGCCCGAGAAGACCGACGAGGTGCTGGAGTCCGACGGCTGGTTCCACACCGGCGACATCGGCGAGCTCTCGCCCGACGGCTATCTGCGCATCACCGACCGCAAGAAGGACCTCATCAAGACCTCCGGCGGCAAGTACGTCGCCCCGGCCGAGGTCGAGGGCCAGTTCAAGGCGGTGTGCCCGTACGTCTCCAACATCCTGGTGCACGGCGCCGACCGGAACTACTGCACCGCCCTCATCGCCCTGGACGAGATCGCGATCCTGGACTGGGCGAAGGAGAACGGCCTGGAGGGCAGGCCGTACGCGGAGGTCGTCGCCGCGCCGCAGACGGTGGAGATGGTCGACGGGTATGTGCAGCAGCTCAACGCGGGGCTCCAGAAGTGGCAGACGATCAAGAAGTTCCGGCTGCTGCCGCGGGATCTCGACGTCGAGCACGGGGAGATCACGCCGAGCCTGAAGCTGAAGCGGCCGGTGGTGGAGCGCGAGTACAAGCACCTCATCGACGAGATGTACGCCGGGACGAGGGAGAAGTAGGGCGCTTTCGCCAGGGGTGGCGGCGGACCGCCGGCGGCCGCGGATCCTCCGCAGTCGCTCGTGCGGTTCCCCCGCCCCTGGGTAAGTTGCGCTCACCGGCGTTCGAAAGTGGCCGTCTTCTGTCCACTTCGGTGACTCAGCGCTTATAGCCGCCCCCGGTCTGTCACCCTGGCTGCATGGACATGGCGGCCATACCCACACAGCGGGAGAGTGAGCCCCGGGCCCGGGAGGTGCGGGGGCGGGCCACGCTGCCCGGAAGTCCTCTCGCGCCCGGGGCGGCCCGTGCACTGGTGCGGTCCGCCCTCGCCGAGGCGTCGGAGGTGTCCGGGATACCGGCGCGGCTCGTCGACGACGCCATGGCCGTCGTCAGCGAGCTGGTCACCAACGCCGTCGTGCACGCCGGTACCGACGTGGTGGTCGACTGGCTGCTGGAGCAGACCGGCGCGTTCGTCGTGGAGGTGGGCGACCGGCATCCCTCCCGCGCGCCACGCGACCCGCTCGGCGCCGAGGGGCCGTACGACACCCCCGAGTACGGGCGCGGCCTGCGGCTGGTCACCACGCTCGCCGAGTCCTGGGGCGTCACCTACCGCGCCGGCGCCAAGACCGTCTGGGCGCGGCTGCCCCCGGGCGGTGTCGAGGAACCGGGCGCCCCCGCCCCGGACGCCGCCCTGGAGGTCGCCGAGGACCTGGCCCCGCAGCCGCACCGCGCCGACGGCGACCGGGACTGGCTCGGCCGGGGCGCGCTGTCCTTCCTCGCCGAGGCCTCCGACCTGCTCGCCGGACAGCTGGACGAGAACCTGGTCACCGCCCTCACCGGCCAGCTCATCGTGCCCCGGCTCGCCGACTGGTGCGCGGTGTGGCTGGAGGACGAAGCGACCGTGCGCGGCGGCGCCGCCTCCGGTCCCGACCGGGTCTGGCACGCCAGCGAGAACCACATCGAGGAACTGCGCTGCGCCCTGGAGAAGGAGCCGCCCTGCCCGCGCGAGGGACTGCGCTCCGGCCCCGAGCCGTATCCGTGGCCCGGCCACGCGCTCGGTCCGCAGGGCGCCGACGGCACGGCGCTGTCGTACCGGCTGATCGCGGGCGGCCGGCCGCTCGGCACGCTGGTCCTCGGCCGGTGCGGGCTGCTCGGCTTCCCCGACGAGGTCACCGGGCTCGTGGAGGACCTCGGCCGCCGCGTCGCCCTGGCGATCGGCGCCGCCCGCCAGTACGCCCGCCAGGCCACCATCAGCGCCGTACTGCAGCGCGGCCTGCTGCCCGGCGCGGTCGCCGAGATCCCCGGTGTGAGCAGCGCGCTCGTCCACGAGCCCTGCGACAAGGGCGGCCCCAGCGGCGACTTCTACGACCTGTTCCCGGCCGGCGACGGCCGCTGGTGCTTCGCCGTCGGCGACGTCCAGGGCAAGGGCCCCGAAGCGGCGGTCGTGATCGGCCTCGCCCGCCCCTGGCTGCGCCTGCTCGCCCGCGAGGGCTACCGCGTCGCCGACGTCCTCGACCGCCTCAACCAGCTCCTCCTGGACGACGCCACCGAGGCCGCGGACGCCGCCGCCCGCGCCCTCGTCGCCGCCGGCGGCCGGCCGGTGTCCACCGGGGACGGCCCGCAGACCCGCTTCCTGTCCCTGCTCTACGGCGAGCTGACCCCGTACGACGGCGGGGTCCGCTGCACCCTCGCCTCCGCCGGCCACCCGCTTCCGCTCGTCCTGAGCCCCGACGGCACCGTGCGCACCGCCGCCGGCCCGCAGACCCTGCTCGGCGTGGTCGAGGACGAGACGTACACCAGCGAGACGCTGGACCTGCGGCCCGGAGACAGCCTGCTGTGCGTCACCGACGGGGTGACCGAGCGGCGCTCCGGCTCCCGCCAGTTCGACGACGGCGACGGCCTCGCCCGCGCCCTGTCCGGCTGTGCCGGCCTCGGCGCCGAACTGATCGCGGAAAGGATCCGCCGCCTGGTGGACGACTTCGGCGGGGGCCCGCTCGAGGACGACCTCGCCCTGCTGGTGCTCCAGGCGGAGTGACCGCCGTCGTACGGGACAATGGAGTACATGCCTTCCGCACTCCCCGACGGCGAGCCCGTCCCCGCCGACGGCGCGCTGCCCGCGCACGCGCTCGCCGCGGCGGCCGACCGCCCGCTCGGCTTCTACCTGCACGTCCCGTACTGCGCTACCCGCTGCGGCTACTGCGACTTCAACACCTACACCGCGACCGAGCTGCGCGGCACGGGCGGGGTGCTGGCCTCCCGCGACAACTACGCGGACACACTGACGGACGAGATCCGGCTCGCCCGGAAGGTGCTCGGCGACGACCCGCGCCAGGTCCGCACGGTCTTCGTCGGCGGCGGCACGCCCACCCTGCTGGCCGCCGGCGATCTCGTACGGATGCTGGCCGCCATCCGCGACGAGTTCGGCCTGGCCCCGGACGCGGAGATCACGACGGAGGCGAACCCGGAGTCGGTGGACCCGGCGTACCTGGCCACCCTCCGGGAGGGCGGCTTCAACCGGATCTCCTTCGGCATGCAGAGCGCGAAGCAGCATGTGCTGCGCGTGCTCGACCGCACCCACACCCCGGGCCGCCCCGAGGCCTGCGTCGCGGAGGCGCGGGCGGCGGGCTTC
Organism: Streptomyces sp. NPDC001093; assembly: GCF_040298985.1. Classification (NCBI taxonomy): domain Bacteria; kingdom Bacillati; phylum Actinomycetota; class Actinomycetes; order Kitasatosporales; family Streptomycetaceae; genus Streptomyces; species Streptomyces sp. NPDC001093. Next base: position 38,343 of record NZ_JBEPBF010000032.1, read on the forward strand.
GAGCACGTGAACCTGGACCTGATCTACGGCACCCCCGGCGAGAGCGACGACGACTGGCGGGCCTCGCTGGACGCGGCGATCGGAGCCGGGCCGGACCACGTCAGCGCGTACGCGCTGATCGTGGAGGAGGGCACGCAGCTGGCCCGCCGGATCCGCCGGGGCGAGGTCCCGATGACCGACGACGACGTGCACGCCGACCGATACCTGATCGCCGACGAGGTGCTGTCCGGGGCGGGCTTCGACTGGTACGAGGTCTCCAACTGGGCCACCTCCCCGGCGGGCCGCTGCCTGCACAACGAGCTGTACTGGCGCGGCGCCGACTGGTGGGGCGCGGGACCCGGGGCGCACTCGCACGTGGGCGGGGTGCGCTGGTGGAACGTCAAGCACCCGGGGGCGTACGCGGCGGCCCTCGCCTCCGGCCGCTCCCCGGGGGCGGGCCGGGAGCTGCTGTCGGACGAGGACCGGCGGGTGGAGCGGATCCTGCTGGAACTGCGGCTGCGGGAGGGGGCGCCGCTGTCCTTGCTGAAGGAACAGGGGCTCGCGGCGTCCCGGCGGGCGCTGGCGGAGGGGCTCCTCAAGGAGGGGCCGTACGAGGAGGGGCGGGCCGTGCTGACGCTGCGGGGGCGGTTGCTGGCGGACGCGGTGGTGCGGGACCTGGTGGACTGATCACTCCCGCGAGTGAATCCCTCCGGAACGCCGGTTCGGTCCCTAACCTGGTTCCTAGGCTGCCGCCAAAAGGACGCGGCGGATGTGGAGGGCCACGGAGATGACCGCTGTGGACGAGCGTGGGATGACCAGGTTCTTCGAGGAGTTCGAGCCTCCGGAGGGCATCAAGGTCGAGCTTCTCCGGGGGGAAATCGTGATGATGGTCGCTCCAGATCTGGTGCACAACCGGATTGTGGAGGAGGTGCAGGACCAGATCCCGCGCAGGCGCTGGGAACGGCTGCAGACGACGGACGTGCACATCATCAACGAGGCCAGCGAGCCCATTCCGGACCTGGTGGTCATTCAGCGCGGTGTCGCCCCGGACTCTGGCCGTCTGCTGGCGTCGCAGTTGATCACGCTGGTGGTCGAGGTGGTCTCCAAGACGAGTGTCGACCGGGACTACGGCGTCAAGCGCTCCATCTACGCAGCAGGCGAAATCCCCGCCTACCTGATCATCGACCCGATCATGGCACATTGCGTTTTGCTGACGGAGCCCATCGGTGAAGGGGACGAGGCCGACTACCGGGCCCAGCGCATCACCAAATTCGGCGCTTCCCTCCCGCTGGAATCGCTCGGCATCGAGCTCGACACCACCGAGTTCGGCACCTACAAGCAGGTCAGGCCCCACCGCTACCCGTGACGAAGTCGATCAGCTCCTCCACCCGCCCCAGCAGCTCCGGCTCCAGGTCCTTGTAGGACCCCACCCGCTTCAGGATCGCCTGCCACACGGCGCCGGTGTTGTCCGACGGCCAGCCCAGCGCCCGGCACACCCCCGTCTTCCAGTCCTGCCCCCGCGGAACCGTGGGCCAGGCCTCGATGCCCAGGGACGACGGCTTCACGGCCTCCCAGATGTCGATGTACGGGTGGCCGACCACCAGCGCGTGCTCACTCGTCACCGACTGCGCGATCCGCCACTCCTTCGTGCCCGGCACCAGGTGGTCCACCAGGACACCCAGGCGGGCGTCCGGGCCCGGTGCGAAGGAGGCGACGATCGACGGCAGGTCGTCCACGCCCTCCAGGTACTCCACCACCACGCCCTCGATGCGCAGGTCGTCGCCCCACACCTTCTCGACCAGCTCGGCGTCGTGCCGGCCCTCGACGTAGATGCGGCCGGCGCGGGCCACGCGGGCGCGGGCGCCGGGGACGGCGACCGAACCGGAGGCCGTACGGGCGGGCCGTACCGGAGCCGGGGCCGAGGACGGCCGTACGAGCGTCACCACACGCCCCTCCAGCAGAAAGCCCCGCGGCTCCAGCGGGAACACCCGGTGCCTGCCGAAGCGGTCCTCCAGCGTCACCGTGCCCGCCTCGCAGCGGATCACCGCCCCGCAGAACCCGGTGCCGGGCTCCTCCACCACCAGACCCGGCTCCGCCGGTACCTCCGGCGAGGGCTTCGGCTTCTTCCACGGTGGGGTCAGGTCGGCGGAGTACTGGCGCATTCGAGTGACGATAGGAGAAGCCGCGGACCCGCGCTCACGACACGCCGAAACGGGCCGCCAGCTCGTCGCGTTGCCGGCGGACGAACGCCGCGTCCACCACCGCTCCGTGACCGGGCACGTACGCGGCGTCCTCACCGCCCAGCGCGAGCAGCCGGTCGAGCGCGTCCGGCCAGCGGGCCGGAACCGCGTCCGGCCCCGCCTGGGGCTCGCCGGACTCCTCGACCAGGTCCCCGCAGAAGACCACCTCCGGATCCCCCGGGACCAGCACGGCCAGATCGTGCGCGGTGTGGCCGGGGCCCACGTTCGCCAGCAAGGCCTGACGGCCGCCCCCGAGGTCCAGCGTCCACTCGCCGGACACCAGATGCCGGGGCGGGGCGAGCGCGTCCACCGCCTCGTCGGCGTCGGCGACCGGCAACCCGTTCCTGACCGCGTCCAGGCGCAGCTCCTCCCGCTCGTACGCGAAGACCGCGTCCAGGCCCACCGCCCCGTACACCTCCGCCCCCGCGAAGGCCGGCACCCCGAAGACATGGTCGAAGTGGGGGTGGGTCAGCGCGAGATGGGTCACACGGCCGTCGGCCAGTCGCTCGGCCTGTGCCCGCAGCCGCGCGCCTTCGGCCACGCTCGAGCCGGCGTCCACCAACAACGCCGTACCCTCTGCGAGGACCAGTCCGGCCGTGCAGTCCCAGCCGGGCAGCCGGCACCGGCCGACCCCCGCGGCCAGCCGCTCCCACCCCAGCTCTTCCCAAGTCACCGTCATACCGCGACGCTAGCCGCAGGAGCCGCCGGGACCGCACCGACCTTGCCCTCGGTGTACCCGACAGCCGTACACTGGGCCCGGGAACGCTGGCACTCGCGTGCGAAGAGTGCCAGGCGGACGAACCGCAGGACCGAGTGGAACCGAGGGGACACGTGCTGGAGGTGCGCGCGGATGCTGAGTGAACGCAGGCTGCAGGTACTGCGCGCCATCGTCCAGGACTACGTCGGCACCGAGGAGCCGGTCGGGTCGAAGGCCCTGACCGAGCGGCACAGCCTCGGCGTGTCCCCGGCGACGGTCCGTAACGACATGGCGGCCCTGGAGGACGAGGGGTACATCGCGCAGCCGCACACCAGCGCGGGGCGTATCCCCACCGACAAGGGCTACCGGCTGTTCGTGGACAAGCTGGCGGGCGTCAAGCCGATGACCGCGCCCGAGCGGCGGGCGATCCAGAACTTCCTGGAGGGCGCCGTCGACCTCGACGACGTCGTGGCGCGGACGGTACGGCTGCTCGCGCAGCTCACCCGGCAGGTCGCCGTCGTGCAGTACCCGTCCCTGACCCGGTCCACCGTGCGGCACGTGGAGCTGCTCTCGCTCGCCCCCGCGCGCGTGATGCTCGTGCTGATCACGGACACCGGCCGGGTCGAGCAGCGGATGGTCGACTGCCCGGCGCCCTTCGGCGAGAGCTCCCTCGCCGATCTGCGCGCGCGGCTGAACAGCCGGGTCGCGGGCCGCCGGTTCACGGACGTGCCGACGCTGGTCGAGGACCTGCCGGAGGCCTTCGATCCCGAGGACCGCGGTACGGTCTCGACGGTGCTCTCCACTCTCCTGGAGACGCTCGTCGAGGAGAACGAGGAGCGGCTGATGATCGGCGGGACCGCCAATCTCACCCGCTTCGGGCATGACTTTCCCCTCACGATCCGGCCGGTGCTCGAGGCGCTCGAGGAGCAGGTCGTGCTCCTCAAGCTCCTCGGCGAGGCGAAGGATCCGGGCGTGACGGTGCGCATCGGGCACGAGAACGCCCACGAGGGACTCAACTCCACCTCAGTGGTGTCGGTCGGCTACGGTTCGGGCGGCGAGGCGGTTGCCAAGCTCGGCGTGGTCGGACCGACCCGCATGGATTACCCGGGAACGATGGGAGCGGTACGCGCAGTGGCACGGTACGTCGGACAGATCCTGGCGGAGTCGTAAGTGGCCACGGACTACTACGCCGTTCTCGGCGTGCGCCGCGACGCGTCGCAGGATGAGATCAAGAAGGCGTTCCGCCGGCTCGCGCGCGAGCTGCACCCGGACGTCAACCCCGACCCGAAGACCCAGGAGCGGTTCAAGGAGATCAACGCCGCTTACGAGGTGCTGTCGGACCCGCAGAAGAAGCAGGTCTACGACCTCGGCGGCGACCCGCTCTCCCAGTCGGGCGGGGCCGGCGCGGGCGGCTTCGGCGCCGGTGGCTTCGGCAACTTCTCCGACATCATGGACGCGTTCTTCGGCACGGCGTCGCAGCGCGGGCCGCGCTCGCGCACCCGGCGCGGCCAGGACGCGATGATCCGCATCGAGGTCGAGCTGGACGAGGCGGCCTTCGGGACCACCAAGGACATCCAGGTCGACACCGCGGTCGTCTGCAACACCTGCAACGGTGAGGGCGCGGCGCCCGGCACGACCGCCCAGACGTGTGACATGTGCCGGGGCCGCGGTGAGGTCTCGCAGGTCACCCGGTCCTTCCTGGGCCAGGTCATGACCTCCCGGCCCTGCCCCCAGTGCCAGGGCTTCGGCACCGTCGTGCCCACTCCGTGCCCGGAGTGCGCCGGCGACGGCCGGGTCCGCTCGCGGCGGACCCTGACCGTGAAGATCCCGGCCGGTGTCGACAACGGCACGCGGATCCAGCTCGCCGGTGAGGGCGAGGTCGGGCCGGGCGGCGGTCCCGCCGGTGACCTGTACGTCGAGATCCACGAGCTGCCGCACCAGACCTTCCAGCGGCGCGGCGACGACCTGCACTGCACGGTCACCATCCCGATGACCGCGGCCGCCCTCGGCACAAAGGTGCCGCTGGAGACCCTGGACGGCATGGAGGAGGTCGACATCCGGCCCGGCACCCAGTCCGGCCAGTCGATCCCGCTGCACAACCGGGGTGTCACGCATCTGCGCGGCGGCGGCCGGGGTGACCTGATCGTGCACGTCGAGGTGCAGACCCCGACCAAGCTGGACCCCGAGCAGGAGCGGCTGCTGCGTGAGCTGGCCAAGCTGCGCGGCGAGGAGCGTCCGCAGGGACAGTTCCAGCCGGGGCAGCAGGGGTTGTTCTCGCGGTTGAAGGACGCGTTCAACGGCCGCTGAGCGCTGCGTACGGGGTGCTTCGGCACCCCGTATGCCCTTGTCCTATGCCGTGGGAAGCCCCGATTCGGACTCTTTCGGAGGACGTGACAACATGCGGTCATGTCCTCCGCGCTGACCGATCTCTTCCCCCACCCGATCGTGCAGGCCCCCATGGCGGGCGGTGTCTCCGTCCCTCAGCTCGTCGCCGCCGTCTCCGAGGCCGGGGGCCTCGGGTTCCTCGCCGCGGGGTACAAGACCGCCGACGGCATGTACCAGGAGATCAAGCAGCTGCGGGGGCTCACGAGCCGCCCCTTCGGTGTGAACGTGTTCATGCCCCAGCCCGAGTATGCCGAGTCCGGCGCCGTCGAGGTCTACGCCCACCAGCTGGCCGGCGAGGCCACCTGGTACAAGACCGAGCTGGGCGACCCGGACAGCGGCCGGGACGACGGCTACGACGCCAAGCTCGCCGTCCTCCTCGACAACCCGGTGCCCGTGGTCTCGTTCCACTTCGGCGTGCCGGGCCGGGACGTCCTCGACGCCTTCCGCCGTGCCGGGACCTTCACCCTGGTCACCGCCACCACCGCCGAGGAGGCCGGCGCCGTGGAGCGGGCCGGGGCGGACGCGGTGATCGCGCAGGGTGTGGAGGCGGGCGGCCACCAGGGCACCCACCGGGACCTTCCCGAGAACGACGGCGCCGGCATCGGACTGCTGTCGCTGGTCGCGCAGATCCGTGAGGCCGTGAGCATCCCGGTCGTCGCCGCCGGCGGCATCATGCGCGGCAGCCAGATCGCCGCCGTCCTCGCCGCCGGCGCGAGCGCGGCCCAGCTCGGCACCGCCTTCCTCGCCACCCCCGAGTCCGGCGCGCAGGCCGTGCACAAGCAGGCGCTGACCAACCCCCTGTTCACGCATACCGAGTTGACCCGCGCCTTCTCCGGCCGCCCGGCGCGCGGCCTGGTCAACCGCTTCCTGCGCGAGCACGGCCCGTACGCCCCCGCCGCCTACCCGGAGATCCACCACCTCACCTCGCCGCTGCGCAAGGCCGCCGCCAAGGCCGGGGACGCGCAGGGCATGGCGCTGTGGGCCGGGCAGGGGCATCGGCTGGCCCGCGAGCTGCCCGCCGGAGAGCTCGTGGAGGTGCTGGCCGCCGAACTCGACGCCGCCCGGACAGCGTTGTCGGCCAAGGGGGGCCTGCGATGACCGCGCCGGTGTTCGTCGTCGACTCGCTCGAGGGCGTGGGCCCCGGCTCACTCGTCGACGTCACGGGTCCCGAGGGGCGGCACGCGGTCTCGGTACGGCGGCTGCAGCCCGGGGAGAACGTGGTGCTGACGGACGGCAAGGGGCGCGGGGCCGCCGGGGTCGTCGTCAGCGTGTCGGGCAAGGATCACCTGGTGGTCGAGCCGTTCGAGTTCCCGGTGGAGCCGGAGCCCAGCCCCCGTGTCACCGTCGTACAGGCGCTCCCCAAGGGTGACCGCGGCGAACTCGCCGTCGAGACGATGACGGAGACCGGCGTCGACGCGATCGTGCCCTGGCAGGCCGCCCGGTGCATCACCCAGTGGAAGGGCGACCGGGGTCACAAGGCGCTCGCCAAGTGGCGGGCCACCGCGCGCGAGGCCGGCAAGCAGTCCCGCCGGCTGCGGTTCCCGGAGGTCGCGGACGTGGCGACCACCAAGCAGGTTGCCGCACTTCTCGCCAAAGCCGACTTCGCGGCCGTGCTGCACTCCGACTTCGAGCACGAGAGCCGGCCGCTGGCCACCGCCGAACTGCCCACCGAGGGCGAGATCGTGCTGGTCGTCGGCCCCGAAGGGGGCGTCGCGCGCGACGAGTTGGCGCTCTTCGAGGGGGCGGGCGCGAAGGCGTACGTCCTCGGTCCTACCGTGTTGCGTACATCAACCGCCGGCACCGCCGCCGTGGCCCTGCTGCTGGGCCGCACCGGCCGCTGGTCCTGATACCCGGGGGACACCGTGGAACTCGCCCAAGTACGGCTCCTGGTCACCGACTTCGCCGCCTGCTACCGCTTCTACGCCGACGTTCTCGGCCTCAAGCCGCAGTCCGGGGCGGCGGAGGGGCCGTACGAGAAGTTCAGCCCGCACGCCGGCTCGGCCGGGATCGCGCTGCAGGACCGGGCGATGATGGCCGAGGTGCTGGAGGAGCTGGGGGACACCGCCACCGGTCACCGTTCGCTGGTGGTGCTGCGCGTGGACGACCTGGACGCCTACTGCGCCGAGATCACCTCTCGCGGCGCCACCCTCCTCCACGGCCCGGCCCCCATGACCGACCGTATGCGCGTCGCCCACCTCAAGGACCCGGAGGGCAACCTGGTCGAACTCCAGCAGTGGCTGCTGCTGCGCGGCTGACGGCGACCGCGGGCAGCAAGGCCCACCCGTCCACGTCACCGGCCGCCCGCAGTCGTCGTACCGCGTCCGCGAACGCCCGCACCACGCCGGGCTCGTGGAGATTGACGGTGTGACCGCGGCCGTCGCCGACCAGGCCGGAGTGCCCGTAGGCGCCACCGGTCCCCGGGAACACGATCCGGGTGCGGGACCCGTCCCGGTACAGCGTCAGCACCTCCGCGCAGGGGCCGTCCTCACGGTGGCTGTGCCGGTGCCGCACGGTCCAGCGGCAGACGGTCCCGTCCGGCAGGACGAGCCGCCTGAGCCTGCGTTCACTGCGCATCCCGCCGGATTAGGGGACCCGCTCCCCCTAGGGGTGAGTGGCCGTATGTGGCCTTCCGTGGTGTGCGGGGCGGTGGCAGTCTGCCCTGCATGGGGGCTTTGAGGTGGATTCGGTGCGGGCCGCGCGGAACACGGGTGGTGGCTGTCGCGGGACTTGTCGTGGCGGCGGGCGGCGCCCTGGTCGCCTGTCAGCCGGACGACCTCAGCACCACGTCCGTCGCCTACACCACCGCCACCACCGCGACGGCCCGGCTCAAGCACCAGCAGGTCGACGTCAGTTGGCTCACCTGTACCGGTGACCACGGCAAGGGTGGCGGGCCGGGCGCGAAGGCGCCCTCGGCGAGCGAGACCGCCGTGGTCTCCGTCGACTGCCAGGGCGAGACCAAGGACGGGCGGAAGATCACCGTCACCGGGAAGGTGACCAAGGCCGTCGACGGCGCCTGTGTGCGCGGGGACCTGACCGCCAGGGTCGGGGGCAGACAGGTGTTCCACGTCAGCGGGCTCGGGGACTGCGGCGCCCCGCACGGACCGACGTACAGGCCGCCCACCTCTCAGCCGGGAGGCGGGAGACCGACCGTGACCGTCACCGTCACGAGGACCCTCTGGTGCAAGGGCGACCCCACCTGTTGGCCCGTAGAGGGGAAGTGATCCGAACACCGGGCGCGGTGCACCCCTCGCTGCGTACAGTGACGGGGTGACTCAGGGTGCCGCCTATCTCCGATTCCCCCATGTGCATGGCGATCTGGTGACCTTCGTCGCCGAGGACGACGTATGGCTCGCGCCTCTCGACGGCGGCCGGGCCTGGCGGGTCAGCGCCGACAACATGCCGGTGACCTCGCCCCGGATATCGCCGGACGGACGGCACCTGGCCTGGACCTCCACCCGTGACGGCGCACCCGAGGTGCATGTCGCCCCCGTCGACGGCGGCCCCGCCGACCGGCTGACCCACTGGGGCAACCGCCGCACCGAGGTGCTCGGCTGGACCGCCGACGGGCGGGTGCTCGCGCTCGGCGCGCACGGCCGGCACAGCTTCCGCCACAGCTGGGCGTACGCCGTCCCGCTGGACGGCGGCCCCGCCGAGACCCTGCCGTACGGCCCGGTCGGCGACGTGGCCTTCGGCCCCGCCACCGTGCTGCTGTCCGCGCCGATGGGCCGCGAGGCCGCCCACTGGAAGCGCTACCGGGGCGGCACGGCGGGCAAGCTGTGGATCGACCGGGAGGGGGACGGGGAGTTCGTCCGGCTGCTCGAGGACGTCGACGGCAACATCGAGCGTCCGGTGTGGGCGGGGGACCGCATCGCCTTCCTCTGCGACCACGAGGGCACCGGCGCCCTCTACTCCTCCCTCGCCGACGGCTCCGACCTGCGCCGCCACACCCCCCTCGACGGCTTCTACGCCCGGCACGCGTCCGGCGACGGCAGCCGGGTCGTCTACGGCTCGGCCGGTGAACTGTGGCTGCTGGACGACCTGGAGGGCGCCGAGCCGCGCCGGCTGGACGTGCGCCTCGGCGGTCCCCGGATCGATCTGCGCCCCCGTCCGGTGGACGCCGCCCGCTGGTTCGGCGAGGCGGCCCCCGACCACACCGGGCGCGGCAGCGCCGTCTGCGTGCGCGGCGGGATCCACTGGGTCACCCACCGCTCCGGGCCCGCCCGCGCCCTCGCCGCCACCCCGGGGGTCCGCGCCCGGATGCCGCGCGCCTTCCGTGCCGAGGGCGAGGAGTGGGTGGTGTGGGTGACGGACGCCGAGGGCGACGACGCCCTGGAGTTCGCCCCCGCGACCGGGACGGTACCGGGCGCCCCGCCCCGCCGGCTGGCCGCCGGACAGCTCGGCCGGGTGCTGGAGCTGGCCATGGCTCCCGACGGCAGCCGGGCCGCCGTGGCCGCGCACGACGGACGGCTGCTGCTCGTCGAACGCGAGACCGGAGAGGTCCGCGAGGTCGACAGCAGCGACGACGGCGAGGTCTCCGGCCTCGCCTTCTCACCCGACTCCGCCTGGCTCGCCTGGGCCCACCCCGGCCCGCGCCCGCTCTCACAGCTGCGCATCGCCCACACCACCGACCTGTCGGTCACCGAGGCGACCCCGCTCCGCTTCCAGGACTACGCCCCCGCCTTCACCCTCGACGGCAAACACCTCGCGTTCCTCTCCAACCGCGCCTTCGACCCGGTCTACGACGAGCACGTCTTCGACCTCGCCTTCGTGGTCGGCGCCCGCCCGCACCTGATCACCCTCGCCGCCACCACCCCCTCGCCCTTCGGCCCGCAGCGCCACGGCCGCCCCTTCGAGTCCCCGGACAAGGACGAGACCCCCGACAGCGAGGGCACCCCCGCCACCCGCATCGACCTCGAAGGCCTCGCCGACCGGATCGTCCCCTTCCCGGTCGAGGCCGGCCGCTACTCCACCCTCCGCGCCGCCAAGGACGGCGTGCTCTGGCTGCGTCACCCCGTGCACGGCGTCCTCGGCACCGCCCGCGCCCACCCCGAGGACCCCGGCCCGCACACCGAGCTGGAGCGCTACGACCTCGCCCAGCGGCGCCTGGAACACCTGGCCTCCAATGCCGACCACTTCGAGGTCAGCGGCGACGGCAAACGCGTGCTGCTGTGGACCGACGACCGGCTCCGGGTCGTCCCCAGTGACCGCCGTACCGGCACCGACGACGACGGCGACACCAGCGTCACCGTCGACCTCGCCCGCATCCGGCAGACCCTCGATCCGGCGGCCGAGTGGCGGCAGATGTTCGACGAGACCGGCCGGCTGATGCGCGACCACTTCTGGCGGCCCGACCTCGGCGGCGTCGACTGGACCGGCGTCCTCGCCCGCTACCGCCCTCTGCTGGCCCGCCTCGCCACCCACAGCGACCTCGTCGACCTGCTGTGGGAGCTGCACGGCGAACTCGGCACCTCGCACGCCTACGTCATCCCCTCCGGCGGCCGGGGCGGCGGCCCCCGGCACGGTCTGCTCGGCGCCGACATCTCCCGCCACCCGGACGGCAGTTGGCGCATCGACCGCATCCTGCCCTCGGAGACCTCCGACCCGGACGCCCGTTCCCCGCTCGCCGCGCCCGGCGTCGCCGTCCGCCCCGGCGACGCGATCATCGCGGTCGCCGGCCACCCGGTCGACCCGGTGCCGGGCCCGGGTCCCCTGCTCGTCGGCACGGCCGGCCATCCGGTGGAGCTGACGGTCTCCCCGGCGGGCGGCGGCGAGCCCCGGCACACCGTCGTCATCCCGATCGCCGACGAGGAACCCCTGCGCTACCACGCCTGGGTCGCCGGCCGCCGCGCCCACGTCCACGCCGCCTCCGACGGCCGGCTCGGCTACCTCCACGTCCCCGACATGCAGGCCCCCGGCTGGGCGCAGATCCACCGGGACCTGCGCGTGGAGGTGGCCCGCGAGGGGCTCGTGGTCGACGTCCGCGAGAACCGCGGCGGCCACACCTCCCAGCTGGTCGTGGAGAAACTGGCCCGCCGCATCATCGGCTGGGACCTCCCGCGCGGCATGCGCCCCACCAGCTATCCCCTCGACGCCCCGCGCGGCCCGGTCGTCGCCGTCGCCAACGAGTTCTCCGGCTCGGACGGCGACATCGTCAACGCGGCGATCAAGGCCCTCGGCATCGGCCCGGTCGTCGGCACCCGCACCTGGGGCGGCGTCATCGGCATCGACAGCCGCTACCACCTGGTCGACGGCACCCTGGTCACCCAGCCGAAGTACGCGATGTGGCTGGAGGGGGTGGGGTGGGACGTGGAGAACCACGGGGTGGACCCCGACGTGGAGGTCGTCCAGCGGCCTCAGGACTGGGCGGAGGGCCGCGACACCCAGCTCGACGAGGCGATCCGGCTCGCGCTGGAGGCACTGGAGGAACGGCCCGCGAAAATCCCGCCGGGCATGCCGACCTGATACGACTACGATGCCCCGGTATTGATCACCAGCGTGAGGAGGCACCCGCATGGCGGGAGAACCGCAGGACGACTGCCTGTTCTGCAAGATCGTCGCGGGCACGATCCCGGCGACGATCGTCCGTGAGACAGACACCACCGTCGCCTTCCGGGACATAAACCCCCAGGCCCCGACCCACATCCTGGTGATTCCCAAGGCCCACTACAAGAACGCCGCCGTCCTCGGCGCCGAAGCACCGCAGCTCGCCGCCGATGTCCTCGCCGAGACCCAGGCCGTGGCCGACGAGGAGAAGCTCGAGAGCTACCGCATCGTCTTCAACACCGGCTCCGGCGCGGGCCAGACCGTCTGGCACGCCCACGCGCACGTCCTCGGCGGCCGTGGACTGCAGTGGCCGCCCGGGTAACTCACCGTGTCCGTACGTGAGTTGGTGATCCTCGGCACCGCCAGTCAGGTCCCCACCCGGCACCGCAACCACAACGGCTATCTGCTGCGGTGGGACGGCGAGGGCATCCTGTTCGACCCCGGCGAGGGCACGCAGCGGCAGATGGTGCGCGCCGGGGTCGCCGCCCACGACCTGAACCGGATCTGCGTCACCCACTTCCACGGCGACCACTCCCTCGGCCTCGCCGGTGTCATCCAGCGCATCAACCTCGACCAGGTGCCGCACGAGGTCACCGCGCACTACCCACGCTCCGGCCAGCGCTTCTTCGACCGCCTGCGGTATGCCACGGCCTACCGGGAGACGGTCGGCATCACCGAGGCGCCGGTCGCCGCCGACGGCATCCTCGCGGTGTCCCCGTCGTACACGCTGGAGGCCCGCAGGCTGTCGCATCCGGTCGAGTCCTACGGCTACCGGCTGATCGAACCCGACGGCCGCCGCATGCTGCCCGACCGGCTCGCCGCGCACGGGATCACGGGCCCGGACGTCGGCCGGCTGCAGCGCGAGGGCCGGCTGGGGGACGTCACGCTGGAGGACGTCAGCGAGGTGCGGCGCGGGCAGCGGTTCGCGTTCGTCATGGACACCCGGCTCTGCGACGGCGTCCGCGCGCTCGCCGACGGCTGCGACCTGCTGGTCATCGAGTCGACCTTCCTGGACGAGGACGTCGAACTGGCCGTGGAACACGGTCACCTGACCGCCGGGCAGGCCGCCGCCGTCGCCCGGGACGCGGGCGTACGGCATCTCGTCCTCACCCACTTCAGCCAGCGCTACACCGAACCGGAGGAGTTCGAGCGGCAGGCGCGGGCGGCCGGTTTCGAGGGCGAGCTGACCGTGGCGCACGATCTGCTGCGAGTGCCGGTTCCGAAACGGCGCTGAAGCATCCGTACGATGCTTTGATGCCCCTCCCGAAAGCAGAACTGCACCTCCACATCGAAGGCACCCTGGAGCCGGAGCTGGCGTTCCAGCTGGCCGCCCGCAACGGAGTCGAGCTGCCGTACGCCGACACGGACGCCCTTCGCAAGGCCTACCAGTTCGAGGACCTCCAGTCCTTCCTGAACCTGTACTACGAGCTGATGGCCGTCCTGCGCACCGAGCAGGACTTCGCCGACCTGGCGAACGCCTACCTGGCCCGCGCGGCCGCGCAGGGCGTGCGGCACGCGGAGATCTTCTTCGACCCGCAGGCCCACCTCGCGCGGGGCATGTCCATGGGCACGGTCGTGGAGGGGCTGTGGCGGGCGCTCGGCAGCAGCGAGCGCAACCACGGGATCTCCACCAGGCTCATCCTCTGCTTCCTGCGGGACGAGTCCGCCGAGTCGGCCATGGAGACCCTGCGGGCGGCCCGGCCGTACCTGGACCGGATCACCGGGGTCGGTCTGGACTCCGCCGAGGTCGGGCATCCGCCGGCGAAGTTCCGGGAGGTGTACGAGGCGGCGGCCGCGCTCGGGCTGCGCCGGGTCGCGCACGCCGGTGAGGAGGGGCCGCCGGAGTACATCACCGAGGCCCTGGACGTGCTCGGCGTCGAGCGCGTCGACCACGGGCTGCGCTGCGTGGAGGACCCGGCGCTGGTCGAGCGGCTGGTGCGGGAGCGGATCCCGCTCACCCTGTGCCCGCTGTCCAACGTCCGCCTGCGCACGGTCGACACACTGGCCGACCACCCGCTGCCGGCCATGCTGGACGCCGGCCTGCTGTGCACGGTCAACTCCGACGACCCCGCGTACTTCGGCGGGTACGCCGGCGACAACTTCGCGGCCGTCCACCGGACCCTGGGCCTTTCGCAGGACCGGCTGCGCGAGCTGGCCCGCAACTCCTTCCTCGCCTCCTTCCTGGAGGGCGACGAGGAACTGCGGGCCCGCTACATCGCCGAGGTCGACGCGTACGAGTTCGGCGACGCCATGTCGTAGGCGCTCCGGGCGGGCACGGCGGGCGCCTCCACCGGGACTTCCACCACCGGAAGGGGCCGCCTGCCCGCCCGCAGCGCCACCGCGGTCATCGGCACGGCGATCAGCAGCAGCCCGGCGCCGAGCACCTTCCCCATCACCGGGAAGCCCGCTCCCGCCGCCAGCACACTCCCCGTCAGCGGTCCCGCCGCCGTCCCCAATGACGCCGCCGAGCCGACCAGGACCGCCCAGCGGCCGCGCGGGTCGAGGGAGGCGGCGAGGCCGATGACGTACGACAGGACGACCGGGTAGAGCAGGTTCCAGGAGATCTCGCCCGCCGCGAAGTCCGTGAGGTCGGTCGCGGACGCGCTGAGCGCGATACAGCCCGCGATCAGGGCCGTACCGGCGCCGATGGGCACCGCCTGGCCCAGCCGGGGGCCGAGCGCGCCCGCGCCGACGACCCCGACGAGCCCGGCGCCGAGCGCGACCGCGAACACCGCGCCGACGGTGACCTCGGTGAGGTGGGACTGGTCGAGTCCGATCCGGCCGCTGACCCCCCACAGGGCGTTCTGGGCGAGGGACCAGCAGGGCATGGCGGCGGCCAGCAGCAGCCCGGCGCGGAGGTGGGGAAGCCGGCCGTGCGCGACGGTCGTACGGGCCGGTGCGCTACGACCGGACAGGCGGCCGGTGAGCGGGAGGACCGCGAGTGCCGTCAGCGCGATGGCGAGCAGCGGCAGGCCGTGGCCGGGGCCGAGGTGGGGGATCGTCAGGTACAGGGCACCGGCGAGGGCGGAGACGCCGAGCAGGCCGTGGGTGGTGACCCGGTGCGGGTCCCGGTGGGCGGCGATGCCGCTCGCGGCGACCGCGGTGACCGTGCCGGACCCGAATCCGCCGATGACCGCGCCCGCGACGACGGCCGGTACGAAGGCGGTGAGGGCGGCACCGCCGTAGCCGAGGACGGCGAGCGCGAGGCCGACCCGGGCGAGCGTGCGGGGGCCGATGCGGTCGACCCGGGAGGCCAGCAGGAAGCCCGCCGCCGCCGAACTCAGCAGCAGGGCGCTGCCGATGGCCCCGGCCTGGGTGGGGGTGAGCGGAAGCGCGGAATCGAGCCGGCCGACGGTGGTCGGCAGCAGATAGGGCGCGAGATACCCGGCCGTGAAAAGGGCGACGAGGGGCCAGGGCAGGGGGCGGCGGGGGGCGGACACGGGCGTTCCCAGGCAGGCGGAAGGAAGGGCTCGAAGAAGGGGGAGGGGCGGCGACCGTCGACGGACAGGAACCCGCGAGCAAGTTGTATCAAGCACGCGGTTTCCGCAAGAAGGGCGGGCGGTGCGATCTGTGTCACTTTTCGGTTTGCTGAGCGTGGGCCCGGGTAGACGGGGCTACACTCGTTCTCATATGTAGACGTCATTCACAAGGGGAGATGATCAGGTGGGCGGCGATCCGAGTCCCGAGGGTGTGGTGCGGCGGCTGCGGGAGGGGATGGCGCGCGGGGTGCTGTCCTTCCCGCTCACCGCGTTCCACGACGACGGCTCCCTCGATCCCGGCGGCTTGCGCGCCCATGTCGCCGGCCGGCTCGCCGCCGGGCCCGGCGCCGTCTTCCCGGCCTGCGGCACCGGGGAGTTCTTCTCGCTGGACGAGGAGGAGTACCGGACCGTCGTCGCCGTCACCGTCGAGGAGGCCGCCGGCCGGGTGCCGGTCGTGGCCGGGACCGGGTACGGCTGGGCGCAGGCCGCCCGGTTCGCGCGGATCGCCGAGGAGGCCGGCGCCGACGCCCTGCTCGTGCTGCCGCACTACCTGGTCGACGCCCCGCAGGACGGCCTCGCCGCCCAGCTGGAGCGGCTCGCCGAACGCACCCGGCTGCCGCTGATCGCCTACCAGCGCGGCCAAGTCGCCTATTCCGCCGACGCGTTGAGGCGGATCGCGCGCATCCCGCACGTCATCGGCCTCAAGGACGGCCACAGCGACCTCGACCGGCTCCAGCGCCTCACCCTCGCCGCCCCCGACGGCTTCCTCTTCTTCAACGGCGCCGCCACCGCCGAGATCCAGGCCCGCGCCTACGCCACCGTCGGCGTCCCCGCCTACTCCTCCGCCGTGCACGCCTTCGCCCCCGAGATCGCCGGCGCCTTCTTCGCCGCCCTGCGGGACGCCGACCACGGGACCGCCGACAAGCTGCTGCGCGACTTCTACGTCCCGTTCGTGGAACTCCGCGACCGCGCCCCCGGATACGCCGTGTCCCTGGTGAAGGCGGCGGCCCGGCTGCGCGGGCAGCGCGTCGGACCCGTGCGCGCCCCGCTCACCGACCCCGCACCCGCCGACCTCGCCGACCTCAAGGCTCTGCTCGCCGCCGGACTCGACCTCGTAGGAGCCTCCCTGTGACCCGTGACCTGACCATCGCCGAGGTACGGCTGACGCCGATCCTGGTCGCCGACCCGCCGCTGCTCAACACCCAGGGCGTGCACCAGCCGTACACCCCGCGGCTGATCGTGGAGCTCGTCACCGCCGACGGGATCACCGGCCTCGGCGAGACCTACGGCGACACCAAGTACCTGGAACTGGCCCGTCCGCTGGCCGACCGGCTCACCGGGCGATCGGTCATGGATGTGAACGGACTGTTCGCGATCGACCTCGGCGTGGACGAGTCCCGCGTCCAGGGCGAGGTGGACGCCGGCGGGCTGCGCGGGGTGCAGAGCGCCGACAAGCTGCGGCTGTCGGTGCTGTCCGCCTTCGAGGTCGCCTGCCTGGACGCCCAGGGCAAGGCGCTCGGGCTGCCCGTGCACGCGCTGCTCGGCGGCAGGCTGCGGGACACCGTGGAGTACAGCGCCTACCTGTTCTACAAGTGGGCCGACCACCCCGAGGGCGTGGCCCGCGAGCGGGACGACTGGGGTGCCGCGCTCGATCCGGCCGGGGTCGTGGAGCAGGCGCGGAAGTTCAAGGAGCGGCACGGGTTCACGTCCTTCAAGCTCAAGGGCGGTGTCTTCCCGCCCGACGAGGAGATCGCGGCCGTACGGGCCCTCGCCGAGGCCTTCCCCGGGCATCCGCTGCGCCTCGACCCCAACGGCGCCTGGTCGGTGGAGACCTCGCTGAAGGTGGCGAAGGAACTCGGGGACGTCCTGGAGTACCTGGAGGACCCGACGCTGGGCACGCCGGCGATGGCCGAGGTGTCGGCGGGAACAGACGTCCCGCTCGCCACCAACATGTGCGTGACCACCTTCGGGGAGATCAAGGAGGCCTTCACGCGGGATGCCGTGCAGGTCGTGCTCTCCGACCACCACTACTGGGGCGGACTGCGCAACACCCAGCGGCTCGCCGCGATCTGCGCCGCCTTCGGGGTCGGGGTGTCGATGCACTCCAACACCCATCTGGGGATCAGCCTCGCCGCGATGACCCAGGTCGCGGCCACCGTCCCCGGACTTCACCACGCGTGCGACTCGCACTATCCCTGGCAGGCAGAGGACGTCCTGACCGAGCGGCTCACCTTCCGCGGCGGGAAGGCCGAGGTCTCCGACGCCCCCGGTCTCGGGGTCGAGCTCGACCGGGACGAACTGGCCCGGCTGCACCGGCGGTGGGCCGACGACGACGGCTCGCTGCGCGACCGCGACGACGCGGCCGCGATGCGGGTGGCCGAACCGGGCTGGCGGCAACCGGTGATGCCCCGCTGGTAACCCCCTGCGCGACGGGCTGATTGGTGCACACTGGCCAGATCCGCACCACGCCAGGGAGCGCACCGTGAGCCCGTCGCACACGATCACCGGAGAGGAACCGGAGCACCTCACCCAGGCCGCGCGCCGTCGGGCCCAGGTCGACCCGCTCGCCGCGCTGCGCCGGCCCGGCGACCCGCCCTGGGACGTCCATCTGACGGGCACGGTCTTCCTCGACATCATCTTCACCGGCCTGGACTCGGCGCCCGTGCGCGGCACCGAGTCCTGGGCCCGGGGCATGGGGTCCAGCCCCGGCGGGGTCGCCAACATGGCCACGGCCCTGGCCCGGCTCGGTCTGAGGACCTCCCTGGCGGCGGCCTTCGGGGACGACCACTACGGCGAGTACTGCTGGGACGCGCTCGCACAGGGCGAGGGCATCGATCTGTCGGCCTCGCGGACCGTGCCCGGCTGGCACTCGCCGGTGACGGTGTCCATGGCGTACGAGGGCGAGCGGACGATGGTGTCCCACGGGCACGAGCCGCCGCCGGAAGCCGTGCTCATCCAGGAGGGGGCCCGGGCCTGCCCGCCCCGCGCGCGTGCCGCCGTGGCCTCACTGACGCCGGGTACGCGCGCGCCGTGGATCGCGCAGGCCGCGCGGAACGGGACCCGGATCTTCGCCGACGTCGGCTGGGACGACACCGGGGCGTGGGATCTCGCCGGACTCACCGATCTGGAGCACTGCGAGGCGTTCCTGCCGAACGCGGAGGAGGCGAAGCGGTACACGGGCACCGACTGTCCGCGGCTGGCCGCGCACGCCCTGACCGAGCATGTGCCGGTGGCCGTGGTGACCCTGGGGGCGGAGGGGGCGTACGCCGTGGACCGGCGGACGGGGGAGGCGGCGGAGGTGCCGGCCATCGCCGTGGAGGCGCTGGACCCGACGGGGGCGGGGGACGTGTTCGTCGCCGGGTTCGTGACGGGGTCGCTGGCGGGGTGGCCGCTGGCGGACCGGCTGGCCTTCGCCGGGCTCACGGCGGCGCTGTCGGTGCAGGAGTTCGGGGGGTCGCTGTCGGCGCCGGGGTGGTCGGAGATCGGGGCGTGGTGGCGGCGGGTGCAGTCGGTGCCGGGGCAGGACCCCGCGGCGCTTCGCAGGTACGGCTTCCTGGACGCGCTGGTTCCGGAGGAACTGGACCGGCCGTGGCCGTTGCGCCGTGCCGTGCCCACCATCGGGTTCCGCCGGTCCAGCTGACGATCAGCGGCCGACCGGCTGAGAAGCGGCCCGGTGAAAAGTCCTACGGGCTTGTCTGTGCACCGTCGTACTCTGGAAGCGCGAGGCCGCCCTCAGCTACGCGGCCGTGATGAGGAGGAACCGCAGGCCTTCAGAGCCGGCCCATGACACAGACACCCACAGCTCACACCACCCCCGCGCAGGAGCAGGCGAGAGCGCAGTTCACCGTCCCCGCCCAGCACCCCATGGTGACCGTGCTGGGTTCCGGCGACTCCCTCCTGCGTGTGATCGAGAAGGCCTTCCCGGGGGCCGACATACATGTCCGGGGCAACGAGATCAGCGCGGTCGGCGACCCGGCCGACGTCGCTCTGATCTCGCGCGTGTTCGACGAGATGATGCTGGTGCTCCGCACCGGGCAGCCGATGACGGAGGACGCAGTGGAACGCTCGATCGCCATGCTCAAGGCGAGCGAGAACGGGACGAGCGACGGCCCCGAGACCCCGGCTCAGGTGCTGACGCAGAACATCCTGTCCTCGCGAGGCCGGACGATCCGCCCGAAGACCCTCAACCAGAAGCGGTACGTCGACGCGATAGACAAGCACACCATCGTGTTCGGCATCGGGCCCGCCGGTACCGGCAAGACCTACCTGGCCATGGCCAAGGCCGTGCAGGCCCTGCAGTCCAAGCAGGTCAACCGGATCATCCTCACCCGGCCGGCGGTGGAGGCGGGGGAGCGGCTCGGGTTCCTGCCGGGCACGCTCTACGAGAAGATCGACCCCTATCTGCGCCCGCTGTACGACGCGCTGCACGACATGCTCGACCCGGACTCCATCCCGCGGCTGATGGCGGCGGGGACGATCGAGGTCGCGCCGCTCGCGTACATGCGTGGCCGCACGCTCAACGACGCCTTCATCATCCTGGACGAGGCCCAGAACACGAGCCCCGAGCAGATGAAGATGTTCCTCACCCGCCTCGGTTTCGACTCGAAGATCGTGATCACCGGTGACGTGACGCAGGTCGACCTGCCGAACGGCACCAAGAGCGGTCTGCGGCAGGTGCAGGAGATCCTGGAGGGCGTCGAGGACGTCCACTTCTCCCGGCTGTCGTCCCACGATGTCGTACGGCACAAGCTGGTGGGCCGTATCGTCGACGCGTACGAGTTGTACGACAGCAAGTACGGCACCGAGAACGGCACCCACAAGGGCGGCCGCGGCAAGTCCGGTGCCAAGGGC
Organism: Streptomyces sp. NPDC001093; assembly: GCF_040298985.1. Taxonomy (NCBI): domain Bacteria; kingdom Bacillati; phylum Actinomycetota; class Actinomycetes; order Kitasatosporales; family Streptomycetaceae; genus Streptomyces; species Streptomyces sp. NPDC001093. The sequence goes on from NZ_JBEPBF010000032.1 coordinate 58,517, forward strand.
TCCAAGGGGAAGTAGACCAGCACGACCATGTCGATCGACGTCAACAACGAGTCCGGTACCGAGGTCGACGAGCAGGCGATCCTCGACATCGCCCGCTACGCGCTCGCGCGGATGCGCATCCACCCGCTGTCCGAGCTCTCGGTGATCGTCGTGGACGCCGACGCCATGGAGCAGCTGCACATCCAGTGGATGGATCTGCCGGGTCCCACTGATGTCATGTCGTTCCCGATGGACGAGCTCCGGCCGCCGTCCAAGGACGACGAGGAGCCGCCGCAGGGGCTGCTCGGCGACATCGTGCTGTGCCCGGAGGTCGCCGCCAAGCAGGGCGCGGAAGCCGCGACGCAGCACTCCATGGACGAGGAGCTCCAGCTGCTCACCGTCCACGGGGTGCTGCACCTGCTCGGCTACGACCACGAGGAGCCGGACGAGAAGGCGGAGATGTTCGGGCTCCAGGCCGCCATCGTGGACGGCTGGCGGGCCGAGCGCGGGCTGACCGGGCCGTCCCCGGCGCCGACCGTCTCGTAAGCGGGCCGTATGTCTCCGCAGATCGTGGTCGGCGCGATCGCGCTGGTCGTCGTCGCCTGGCTCGCCGCCTGTGCGGAGGCGGGCCTCGCCCGGATGTCCAGTTTCCGCGCCGAGGAGGCCGTCAAGTCCGGCCGCCGCGGCAGCGCGAAGCTGGCCCAGGTCGCCGCGGACCCCACCCGCTATCTGAACGTGGCCCTGCTGGTCCGCGTCGCCTGCGAGATGGCGGCCGCGGCCGTGGTGACCTACGCGTGCCTGGAGGCGTTCAGCGCCACCTGGCAGGCCCTGCTGGTCGCCATCGGGGTCATGGTCCTGGTGTCGTACGTCGCCGTGGGGGTGTCCCCGCGGACCATCGGCCGCCAGCACCCCCTCAACACCTCGACCGTGGCGGCGTACGTGCTGCTGCCGCTGGCCCGGATCATGGGGCCGATCCCGTCCCTGCTCATCCTCATCGGTAACGCCCTCACCCCGGGCAAGGGCTTCCGGCGCGGCCCGTTCGCCTCCGAGGCCGAGCTGCGCGCGCTGGTCGACCTCGCCGAGAAGGAGTCGCTGATCGAGGACGAGGAGCGCCGCATGGTGCACTCGGTCTTCGAACTGGGCGACACGCTCGTCCGCGAGGTCATGGTGCCGCGCACCGACCTGGTCACCATCGAGCGCTTCAAGACCATCCGGCAGGCCCTCACCCTGGCCCTGCGCTCCGGGTTCTCCCGGATCCCGGTCACGGGTGAGAGCGAGGACGACATCGTCGGGATCGTGTATCTGAAGGACCTGGTCCGCAAGACGCACATCAGCCGGGAGGCGGAGAGCGACCTGGTCTCCACCGCCATGCGGCCCGCCGCCTTCGTGCCGGACACCAAGAACGCCGGTGACCTGCTGCGCGAGATGCAGAAGGAACGCAACCACGTGGCCGTCGTCATCGACGAGTACGGCGGCACCGCCGGCATCGTCACCATCGAGGACATCCTCGAGGAGATCGTCGGCGAGATCACCGACGAGTACGACCGCGAACTCCCGCCCGTCGTCGAACTCGGCGACGACCGTTACCGGGTCACCGCCCGCCTGGACATCACCGACCTCGGCGAGCTGTACGGCCTGGAGGAGTACGACGACGAGGACGTGGAGACCGTCGGCGGACTGCTCGCCAAGGCCCTCGGCCGGGTGCCCATCGCGGGCGCGTCCGCCGAGGTCGAGCTGCCCGACGAGCGCCGGCTGAAGCTGACCGCGGAGGCCGCGGCCGGCCGCCGGAACAAGATCGTGACGGTCCTGGTGGAACCCGTCCCCGTGCCGGCCGCCGAGGAGGCGCAACCCGAGTGACGCCCGAGGAACTGCGCGCCTTCTGTCTGTCCTTCGACGCCACCGAGGAGGACTTCCCGTTCAACCCGGACACCTCGGTCTTCAAGGTGCTGGGCAAGCTGTTCGCCCTGACGAACCTGGGTGCGCGGCCCCTGACGGTCAACCTCAAGTGCGATCCGGAGGACGCGGTCCGGCTGCGCGCCGAGCACGAGGGGCTGATCGTCCCCGGGTACCACATGAACAAACGGCACTGGAACACCGTGACGGTGGACGGCGGGCTGCCCGAGCGGCTGGTGAAAGAGCTGATCGAGGACTCGTACGACCTTGTCGTCGCGGGGCTGCCGAGGGCGGAGCGGCTGCGGCTGGACCGGCCGTAGGAGCCGTGCATCCGTGGCCGTGACCCCGTACGCCGCGCGCGGCCGTGTGGTGTGCACGGCCGCGCGGAGCGGGATCGTTCAGGCCCTGGACCGACGCCCGCGCAGGCCCAGTCCGACCAGGACGGCGGCGGCGAGGACGATCGCGGCGTCCAGGGCGAGGACCGTGTGGACGCCGGTCAGCAGGTCGCCGGAGGTGGTGGCCAGGACGCCCAGCAGCGGGATGCCGACCGTGATGCCGACCTGCTGGGTGGAGGTCACCAGACCGGTGGCCAGGCCCTGCTCCTGGTCCGGGACACCGGAGGTGACGGTCAGGCCGTACGAGATGATCGCGCCCAGGTGGAACATGCTGGCCACGGAGACGGCCGCCGTGGCGAGCCAGACCGACCAGACGTGGGAGGTCAGCAGGAGCAGCGTCGCGATCAGCGCGCCCTGGCCGGTCAGCGAGCCGACCAGGGTGCGGCGGGCGCCGACGCGGCCGATCACCTTCGGGGCGAGGGTGCCGGCGATGGCCGACAGCACGCCCTGGACGCCGAAGACCAGGCCGGTCTCGAAGGCCGACAGGCGCAGGATCTCCTGGAGGTACAGGGTCAGGACGAAGATGACGGTGGACATCATCGAGAAGGTGACCAGGCCGCCCAGGTTCCCCCAGGCCACCGTGCGGCGGCGCAGCATCGGCAGGGAGACGAGCGGGGCGGCCGTACGGGACTCGACGACCGTGAACGCGGTCAGCAGGAGCACGCCGGCGATCAGGCCCGTGACGACGTCGGCGCGGCCGAAGCCGTGGTCGGCGGCCGTGGACAGGGCGTAGATCAGGGACAGCAGGCCGGTGGTGACGGTGACCGCGCCGGGCACGTCCAGGCGCGGACGCTCCGGGGTGCGCGACTCCGGCAGCAGGCCCGGGGCCAGCGGCAGCACGATCAGCGCGGACACGGTGAGCAGGGCCATCGTGGAGCGCCAGCCGAGCGCGTCGGTCAGCATCCCGCCGGCGACCATGCCGACCGTGTAGCCCAGCGACATCACCGTGCCGGCGATACCGAGGGCGCGGTCGCGCGCCGGGCCCTCCGGGAACGTGGTGGTCAGCAGGGACATGGCCGTCGGGACGATCGCCGCCGCGCCGAGGCCCTGCAGCGCCCGTCCGGCCAGGAAGGACGCCGGGTCCCAGGCCAGGGTGGCCAGCAGCGAGGCCGCGCCGAACAGGGCGAGGCCGGTGAGGAACAGCTTCCGGCGGCCGTACAGGTCGCCGATGCGGCCGAAGAGGAGCAGGAAGCCGCCGGAGGGGAGCGCGAACGCGGTGACCGCCCATTGCAGGGCCGAGCGGCTCATGCCGAGGTCGGTGCCGAGTTCGGGAAGGGCCACGTTCAGGACGGAGAAGTCCAGCGCGACCATGAACTGGGCGGCGCACAGGACGAACAGGACGAGCTTGTCACGCGTCGACAACCGGGGTGGCCGGGGGGTGTCGAGCGGTGTGCCCGTGGAGGTGGTGGTCTGGGTGGTGGTGTCGATCGCCATGGCAAGAGCTTCGGGCGAGCGGAATACCGGTGGGGAGTCGGAACTTATGGTGGTGGTGGCACCACCAGACACGACGGGGACCAGCCCGACGGGGGAGGAGCGGTACGTGCCTGCTGCTGAGGCGATGAGGAGTGAACGGCGCAACGAGCTGCGTGAGTTCCTGATGAGCCGGCGGGCCCGGGTCAGCCCCGAGGAGGCCGGGCTGCCCGTGGGCGGCGGCCGGCGCCGTACGCCCGGACTGCGCCGGGAGGAGGTCGCGGTGCTCGCCGGTGTGGGCGCCTCCTGGTACCAGTGGCTGGAGCAGGGGCGGGAGATCTCCGTCTCCCCGCAGGTGCTCGACGCGGTCGCCCGGGTGCTGCGGCTGAGCGACGCCGAGCGCCGGCATCTGTACCTGCTGGCCGGGATGAACCCGCCGGCGCCCGAAGTCGCGCCGGAGAAGCGGGACATGTGCGACGGGCTGCGGCGGCTGATCGACACCTGGATGCCGTATCCGGCGCACATCATGGACGTGTACTACAACTGCGTGATGTACAACGACGCGGCCGCGATCGTGCTCGGCATGCGGCCGGACATCACGCAGAACTGTCTCGTCGACTTCTTCGTCGACCCGCTGTACCGGTCGCGCAGCCACAGCTGGGAGCAGAACGCGCGGACGGTCGTGGCGCAGTTCCGGGCGGCGTGTGCGGCGCGGCCGGACGACGAGGGGTTCCGGGCGGTGCTCGCCGAGGTGAGCGAGGCCAGCGCCGAGTTCCGGGCGATGTGGGCCGAGCGGGACATCGAGGACCAGGGGCAGATCCGCAAGGAGCTGGAGCATCCGCTGGTCGGGCTGCTGGTGGTGGAGTCGACGGTGATGAAGGTGCCGGTCCGGCCCGATCTGATGATCGTGCTGCACACTCCGCTGGACGAGGCGAACACCGCGGCGAAGCTGGAGTGGCTGGCCTCTCCCGAGGGGCGGCGGGGCGCGATGTACCCCGTGGCGGGGTGAACACGCCCGGCCTTCGTATGCTCTGGGCATGACCGAGAGCAACGCGCTTGACCCCGAGGACCGCAAGATCGTGACCCTGGCCCGTTCCGCGCGGGCCCGCAACGGTGTGCCGGAGGGGGCGGCCGTACGGGACGAGACCGGGCGCACCTATGTCGCCGGGTCGGTCGCGCTGCCCTCGCTGCGGCTGAGCGCGCTGCGGACGGCCGTCGCCATGGCGGTGGCGTCCGGTGCGACATCGCTGGAGGCGGCGGCTGTGGTGAGTGAGGCGGAGTCCGTGCCGGGCGAGGACCTGGCCGCGGTCGCCGACCTCGGGGGTGCGGGGACGCCGGTGTTGCTGGCCGGGGTCGACGGTGTGGTGCGGGTGACCGTTTCCGCCGGCTGACGCACCGAAGGACCGGCCGAACGAAAGGTCGGCCGGAATTCAACCTTGTCGTCGTCCTGCACTCGCGCATCAATGGAGCCGTACGTTTCCGACGGGCCGTCAGATCCGCACCGCCGACGCAGTGTGCCGTACCTCCTGCGCAGGCCTCCCGCCCGTCGGTGTCCCCCCACATCGCACTCCCCACAGGGAAGGGAAGCGGATCCCCATGAGAGGCAAGCGCACGGCAATGGGTGCGGCACTGGCCGCCGGGGCCCTCGCGGTCACCGGTCTCGCCTTCGCGCCCTCCGCGGCCGCCGTCACCCCACAGTCGGCGACCATCACCGCGAGCTGCGGCATCTTCGGCGGCGGAGCGGCCACGCTCACCGCCACCCAGAGCGGCACCTCGGCCACCATCACCCTCACCTCCTCCGCGATCACCGCGCCGGTCGCGGTCGCGCAGGACTCCATCTCCTCCACCCTCACCCTGGCCAAGGCCGGCGGCGGATCAGTGGTGTTCAGCGGGACCAAGAACCCCGCCATGAACACCGGCGACGCCGTCAGCGTCGGCCCGCTCCCCGGCACCGTCGCCTCCGGTGACAGCCTGGACGCCTACGGCGGCTCGCTGAAGATGGTGATCTTCGGGGTCACCGTGACCTGTACGGCGAACGGTCCGCAGGCGCCCGGCCCCTTCGTCTTCGACTGACTGAACTGAGCGTTGTGTTCCGGATGCCGCAGAAACTGATGATCCGTCAGATTTCTGCGGCATCTCCATTGACTTCTCACCCCGGCTCCACATCAATGCCCCCTGTCGGCGCAGATGAGCCGCTGCGCCCGCAACCCTCAGGAGGGGGCCCCATGGGTTCGACACCCCCAAGACCACGAAGATCCCGACGGTGGCGCTGGGCGTCCCTGTTCGGGGCGACCGCGCTCGCGGTCACCGCGGGCGGCGCGCTGGCCTGTCCGGCCGGTGCCGCCGGCACGAACGTGGACTTCGCCACGCACTGCATCCCGCCCGCCGTCGCGGGCATCCCGCCGATCGACGGCACCACGACCGCCAACGTGTCGGTGGACAACGCCACCCCCAAGGTCGGCGACACCGTCACCGTCACGTACACGGTGGTCACCGCCGCCGCCAGTAACCCCACCGACCTCGCCCTGCCCGCCGACATCATGACCCCGACCGGGAAGGTGACCCTCGGCGGCGCCCAGACGGGGGACGTGACCGTCGCCGGGCCGAAGAAGAACCCGCCGGTGCCGGGGAAGGCCGCCTTCCCGTCCTTCTCCATGACCGGCACGTTCACCGTCACCAAGGCCGGGCAGATCACCCTCTCGCCCGGCGACTACAACATCCACACCAGCTACGTCCTCGAGCTGGACACCCCCTGCACGGTCACCAACCCGCCCGCACCGGTGTCGCAGACCGTCACGGCGACCGACGGGACCCCGGCCAACACCCGGGCCATCTCGCTGAGTTCGGCCTCGGGTGACCCGGGCGCCGGTGTTACCGTCACCGGCAGCAACTTCACGCCGGGCGCCACCGTGACCCTGGCCGGGCGGTCCGGGGCCACCCAGACCGCGGACACCGCCACGGTCACGGCCGACGCGCAGGGTTCCTTCAGCGGTTCCCTCGTCGTCAAGGACAAGGCGACGACCGGGATCGTGGCCTACGAGGGCGCCTCCTGGAGCGCGGACAAGGGCGCCGGCCCCGCGGCCTACGCCGTCAACGACAACTCGCCCGTCCCGCCGGGGAGTCAGAAGCTGACGACCACCGTCAAGGCGGGCACGCTGTCCATGTCCCAGGCCGGGGACTCCGTCGCACTGTCGGCGGTCGACTTCGGCAAGGGCGGGGCCTCGGCCGGCAAGCTCCAGACCGTGACCGTGCAGGACTTCCGCGGCGGGCCCGCGGGCTGGTCCCTGACCGGCAAGGTCACCGACTTCACCGGTCCCGGCGGCAAGATCGACGCCGGGAAGCTGAGCTGGACGCCCGCGTGCGCGACCAAGGCGGGCAGCCCCAGCACCTGCAAGGCCGGCTCGGCGGGCGCCGTGGGCTCCTCGGGGGCGACCCTGGCACAGACCCCCGACGGCACGCTCACCGGCGGTCAGTTCACCGTCGACGCCGGACTCTCCCTGGACGTACCGGCGTTCACGCCTCCGGGCGCGTACTCCGGCGTGCTCACGCTGACGCTCAGCTGAGCGTGCGGGCGTCCGCACCCGCCCGTTCCTTCGTCACTCCTCCGCGGGGGTCCGCACCCATGCGCAAGCTGTACGTCCTCCTCCTGGGCCTGATGCTGGCATGGCAGGCCACGCCCGCCCACGCCGCCGACAACGGCAGCTGGTCCGTCTACCCGGTCGCCTCGAAGATCGCCGCGCGGCCCTACTTCTACCTCTCAGCCGACCCCGGCCAGACCCTCACCGACCAGGTCGCCGTCCAGAACAGGACCGGCGGGCCGCTCACCTTCCGCCTCTACGCGGCCGACGCCTACAACACCGCCCGGGACGGCGGTTTCGCCGTACGCACGCTGACGGAGCGGATGCTCGGGGTGGGCGCCTGGGCGAAGCCCGCGAGGTCGCGGATCACCGTACCGGGACACGGGACCGTCACCGTGCCGTTCACGCTGCACGTCCCGGACGGGGCCGAGCCCGGTGACCACCCCGGCGCGATCGTCGCCCTCGACGAGCGGGTCGACCCCGGCAGCGGCTCCTTGGCCCTCGGGGTGCAGCGGGCCGTCGGCGCCCGCGTCTACCTCCGGGTGAGCGGGCCCACGCTGCCCGCGCTCTCCGTCGGGCAGCTGCACATCAGCCACCACCAGCCCCTGATCCCGGGGCTCGGCACCGGCACGGCGACCGTCTCCTACACCCTGCACAACACCGGGAACGTCACCCTCGACCCGAAGGTGGAGCTGAAGGCACGCGGGCTGTTCGGCCGTACGCTGCTCGACCGCGAGCTGACCCGGGTGCCGTCCGAGCTGCTGCCGGGACAGCGGGTCCGGCTCACCGAGACCTGGTCCGGCGCTCCCCAACTCGACCGGGCCGACGTGACCTTGACCGCGAGCGCGCCCGGCACCCGGCAGTCGGCGAGCGCCTCCTTCCTCGCGCTGCCGTGGCTGGTCGCGGCGCTGGTGTTCGCCGCGGGCGCGGCGGTCGGGATGCTGCTGGTCAGAGCGCGTCGGGGCCGCGTTCGCCGGTCCGCACGCGTACGACCGTCTCCACGGGTACGGCCCACACCTTCCCGTCCCCGATCTTCCCCGTCTGCGCGGCCCTGACGATCGCGTCGATCACGGGGTCGGCGTCGGCGTCCTCCACGACGACCTCGATGCGCACCTTCGGCACCAGGTCGACGCGGTACTCGGCGCCCCGGTACACCTCGGTGTGGCCGCGCTGACGGCCGTAGCCGCTCGCCTCGGTCACGGTCAGACCGTGCACCCCCAGCTCCTGCAGGGCGGTCTTGACCGCGTCCAGACGGTACGGCTTGACGATCGCGGTGATGAGCTTCATGCCTGGGTGTCGACCTTCTGCGTGCTGGTGCCGGTGAGGACGGAGTGGGTTACCGGGGCGCCGTGGCCCAGGACCCCGTGATCGTAGGCCGTCTCGGCGTGCACTGTAAGGTCCAGGCCGGTGTGCTCCTGTTCCTCGCTCGCGCGCAGGCCCATCGCCCTGTCGAGCAGTTTGCCGAGGCCGTACGTCACCGCGAAGGCGTAGCCGGCCACGACCACCACGGCGAGCAGCTGCCTGCCGAGCGGGGCGAGTCCGCCGCCGTAGAACAGTCCCTCCGCGGCGCCGGTCATGGCCTTCTCGGCGAACAGGCCGATCAGCAGGGTGCCGATGATGCCGCCGACCAGGTGGACGCCGACGACGTCCAGGGAGTCGTCGTAGTTCAGTCTGAACTTCCAGCTGACCGCGTAGGAGCAGACGACACCGGCGGCGAGGCCGACGATCAGCGCGCCGAGCAGGGAGACCGTGCCGCAGGAGGGCGTGATCGCGACGAGACCGGCCACCGCGCCGGAGGCGGCGCCGAGGGTGGTGGGATGTCCGTCCCGCTTCTGTTCGACGAAGAGCCAGCCGAGCAGGCCGGTGCAGCCGGCGGCGAGGGTGTTGAGGAAGGCCGCCGCGGCGAGGCCGTTCGCGCCGAGCGCGGAGCCCGCGTTGAAGCCGAACCAGCCGAACCAGAGCAGACCGGCGCCGAGGATCACCATGGGCAGGTTGTGCGGGCGCATGGCGTCCTTCTTGAAGCCCAGCCGGGGCCCGAGGACCAGGCACAGGGCGAGACCGGAGGCGCCGGAGGTGATCTCGACGGGCAGACCGCCCGCGAAGTCGAGCGCGCCGAGCCTGCCGGCGATCCAGCCGCCGGGGCCCCACACCCAGTGGGTGACCGGAACGTATACGAGCAGGGTCCACACCGGGACGAAGACCAGCCACGCCGAGAATTTCGTACGGTCGGCGACCGCGCCGCTGATCAGGGCGGCCGTGATGATCGCGAAGGTGAGCTGGAAGGTGGCGAACAGGGCGGTGGGGACGGTGCCGTGCACGCTGCCCGGGGTGATGTGCGCCATGCCGGCGTGGTGGAGCCCGCCGATGAGCCCGCCGAACGCGTCGTCGCCGAAGGCGAGGGAGTAGCCGGCCACCAGCCAGACCACCGTGACCAGGGCGATCGACACGAAGCTCATCATCAGCATGTTGAGGACGCTCTTCGTGCGGACCATGCCGCCGTAGAACAGGGCCAGGCCCGGGGTCATCAGCAGGACGAGGGCGGTCGCGGCGAGCAGCCAGGCGGTGTCGCCGGTGTCGACGTGCGCGGCGGCGAGGGTCACGGGCGTCTCCAACGGGTCTGCGGGCTCGTCAGAGGGTCACCGGTGCGCGTTTCCGGTTGCGTACGGGTGTGTTTCCGTGACGTTTCGTTGCGTGCGGGTTTCCGGAACCTCACCGGGAGGGGCGGTGCGCACCGCTGGTACGGCGGGGTCCTGTGGATCAGGGACAATGAACGCCATGAGCGTTCGTACCCCGTCATCCGAAGAGCCGGCCGAGACCGTCCACCGCGCCGGCTTCGCCTGCTTCGTGGGCCGTCCCAACGCGGGCAAGTCCACCCTCACGAACGCTCTGGTCGGGCAGAAGGTGGCGATCACCGCGAACCAGCCGCAGACCACGCGGCACACGGTACGGGGGATCGTGCACCGGCCCGACGCCCAGCTGATCCTGGTGGACACCCCGGGGCTCCACAAGCCGCGCACGCTGCTCGGCGAGCGCCTGAACGACGTGGTCCGTACGACCTGGGCCGAGGTCGACGTGATCGGCTTCTGCCTGCCGGCGAACGAGAAGATCGGACCCGGTGACCGCTTCATCGCCAAGGAGCTGGCCGGGATCAGGAAGACCCCGAAGGTCGCGATCGTCACCAAGACGGACCTGGTCGACTCCAAGACCCTCGCCGAGCAGCTGATCGCCATCGACCAGCTGGGCAAGGACCTGGGCATCGAGTGGGCGGAGATCGTGCCGGTGTCGGCGGTCGGCGCCAAGCAGGTGGATCTCCTGGCCGACCTCCTCATCCCCCTCCTCCCAGAGGGCCCGGCCCTCTACCCCGAGGGCGACCTCACGGACGAGCCCGAGCAGGTCATGATCGCGGAGCTCATCCGCGAGGCGGCCTTGGAGGGTGTCCGCGACGAACTGCCGCACTCCATCGCCGTGGTCGTGGAGGAGATGCTCCCGCGTGAGGACCGCCCCGCGGACCGTCCCCTGCTGGACATCCACGCCAACGTCTACATCGAGCGCCCCAGCCAGAAGGGCATCATCATCGGCCCCAAGGGCAAGCGCCTGAAGGAGGTCGGCATCAAGTCCCGCAAGCACATCGAGGCACTCCTCGGGACACCGGTCTTCCTGGACCTGCATGTGAAGGTGGCGAAGGACTGGCAGCGCGACCCGAAGCAGCTGCGCAGGCTCGGGTTCTAACCGACGGCACCCCGCGGGGTCATGTCCTGCAGCCCCACCACCCGCAGCAACTGCAGCCGCTCGTACGACTCCGTGCCCGGGCGGGCCGTGTGGAGGATGAGGTGGTGGCGGTGGTCGTCGGTCAGGAGGACCTCGCAGTCGAGTTCGAGGAGGCCGACCACCGGGTGCCGGAAACGCTTCGTCGTGCTGCGCCGTACCGCCACCTCGTGCTGCTCCCAGAGGCGGGCGAACTCCTCGCTGCCGGCGCGGAGTTCGGCCACCAGGGCGGCCGGCTCGGGGTCGTCGGGGCGGGCGGCGGCCACCGCGCGCAGGTTCGCCACGTGCTGGCGGGCGTGGTCCGGCACGTCCTCCGGTGGGAAGAGGTCGCGCCCCGCGGGGTCCAGGAAGAAGCGGCGGACCAGGTTGCGTGCGCGCGGCGGGCGGGCCAGCGCGTCGCCTGAGAGAGCCCTGGACATCGCGTTCTGCGCCAGAACCTCCCCGCAGTCCGTCACCACCAGCGCCGGCGCGTCGTGCAGCCGGTCCAGGACCAGCAGCAGCCCGGGCCGGACGTGGGTGGAGACCGCCTCCCGGCGGGGCGGCTCCTCGCCCGCCAGGTGGAAGAGGTGGTCCCGCTCGTCGTCGGTCAGGCGCAGCGCCCGGGCCAGTGCCGTGAGCATCTGCCGGGACGGGCGCGGGCCCCGGCACTGTTCCAGCCGGGTGTAGTAGTCGGCCGACATGCCGGCCAGCGATGCCACCTCCTCCCGCCGCAGGCCCGGGGTACGGCGGCGGGCGCCGGGCGGGAGGCCCACGTCGGCCGGGTCCAGGCGGGCACGGCCACGGCGCAGGAAGTCGGCGAGTTCGGCTCGGTTCACCTCTTCAGGGTGGGGCAGCGCGCAGGAGTTATCCAGGGAGTGCCGGTCCCCTGATCGGGAGGTCTCTCCCGGCCGGCGCGACACGGTCCGACAGTGGTGGCACCAGGTCGAGAGGAGCAGAAGATGCTGACATTGGTGACGGGCACCACGGGACAGGTCGGCCGGCGCTTCGTGCCGAGGCTGCTGGCGCAGCTGCAGCCCGGCGAGCAGGTACGGGTCCTGGTGCGGGACGCGCCGCGCGGCGAGGCCTTCGCGGAGCTGGGCGCCCAGGTCGCGGTCGGCGATCTGCGGGACGACGAGACGCTCGGCAAGGCGCTCGCCGGGGTGGACGCGGTCGTGAACATCGCGGCGTCCTTCCGCGGGTGCCGGACGAGGAGGCGTGGGCCGTCAACCGGGACGCGGCCGTGTCGCTGGGCCGCGCCGCACTCGCCTCGGGCGTGCGGCGCTTCGTGCAGGTCAGCACGGGGCTGGTGTACGGCGTCGGGCGGGGGCGCCCGCTGACCGAGGACGACGAGACCCGGCCCGGCGGCGCGATGTGGGGCGCCTATCCCGAGGCCAAGGCGGCGGCCGAACGGGAACTGCTCGCACTGGAGGGCATGGAGGTCCGGGTGGCCCGGCTGCCCTTCGTCTACGGCGAGGGCGACCCGCACCTCGCCCAGTCCCTGCGCTGGGCCGCGCACTGGGCGTCCACCCAGCGGCTGCACATGGGCCACCACGCCGACGTCGCCCAGGGACTGCTGCGCCTGCTGTACGCACCGGCGGTGAGCGGCCCGGTCTACAACATCGCCGACGACGCCCCCGTCACGGCGGTCGAACTGCACCAGCTCAACGGCGTCGAGCCGCCCGCCGACCTGCACACCCGGACCGACCCCGACCCGTGGCTGGGGATCATGTCCACGCAGAGGATCCGCCGGGACCTCGGATTCCGGCCCCTCCACCCGAGCGTCTGGGCCGCCCGCGACGCCGGAGCCCTCTGAGCCTCCGGTCGGCCCGGGCCGCCTAGTCGACTCCCCTGATCCGCCCCACCAGCACCGCCCCCGCCAGCCCGATCACCGCCGCCACCAGGTACAGCACCCGGTAGCCGCCCAGGTAGGTCACGATCGGCGCGGCCAGCGCGGGGGCGGCCACCTGGGGCAGGGCGTTGGCCACGTTGATGACACCCAGGTCCTTGCCCCGGTCCAGCGCCCTCGGCAGGACGTCCGTCATCAGCGCGAAGTCGACCGAGGTGAACACGCCGAAGCCGACGCCCAGGACGGCCGCCGCCACGACCGCGCCGGGCCAGGTCTGCCAGCCGGCCAGGGCCGCCGTCGCCACCGCCATCAGCACGCCCGACCAGACGACGAACGGCTTGCGCCGGCCCACCCGGTCCGACCAGAGGCCGCCCGCCACGACCGTCGCCATCAGCGTCAGGCTGTTGACCGCCGTCAGCACGAGCACGCCCTGGTCCGGGTCGGGGCGGTGCAGCCGGTCGCGGAGGTAGTACAGCAGGTACAGCAGCACCAGCGCATTGCTGAGGTTGATCAGGAACCGGGTGAGCCAGGCCCAGCCGAGGTCGGGATACCGGCGCGGGCTCAGCCAGAAACCCGCGAGGAAGCCGCGCCACGCCCACGGCGGGCGGTCCTCCGGCGGCAGCCGCAGGTCGTCGTAGCGCAGCACGTACGGCAGCACCCCCACCACCGTGAACACCGCGCACGCCGCGTACCCGGCCCCGGTCCCGCCCGCCACGGTCGCAAGTCCCGTGCCGCCGACCACGCCCAGGATCTGCGCCGCCCCCAGCCAGCCGCCCACCGCGCCCCGCTGGAGCCGGGGCACCCGGTCCGGCACGGCCGCCGTCACCGCCGCGAACGCCGCGTTCAGCGTGAGCTGCACCAGGCACCAGCCCACGGCCATGGACCACACCCCGCCCGCCCGCGCGAGCAGCAGCAGGGACAGCGCCCCGCCCGCCGCCCCGGCCACGATCCACGGCGTACGGCGGCCCGGGCGGGCGGTCGTACGGTCGGACAGGGCGCCGAAGAGCGGGTTGGCGAGCAGGGAGACCACCGCGCCGACCCCGGTCACCCAGGCCAGCATGGTCTCCTTGGACATCCCGGAGCCGGGCGCGAAGTCCTTCGCCTGGGAGGCGAGCAGGATCTGCAACGGGCCGAACCAGCCGACCCAGATCGCCCCGTTGGCCAGCGAGAGCGCCGCCGTCCAGCCCCGGCCGACCGGTTCGACGGGCTCGGCCAGGGCTGCCGAGGCGCTGACGGTGGTCATCTCCGCGCCGTCATCTCTGCGCCCGGAGCACGTCCCGGAACCAGTGGTAGGAGGCCTTGGGCGTGCGCTTCAGCGTCTCGTAATCGACGTGCACCAGGCCGAAGCGGCGCCGATAGCCCTCGGCCCACTCGAAGTTGTCCATCAGGGACCACACGAAGTAGCCGCGCACGTCCACACCGGCCTCCATGGCGGTGTGCAGGGCGCGGATGTGGGCGTCCAGGTAGGCGATGCGGTCCTGGTCGTCGAGGCCGTCGTAGGAGCAGCCGTTCTCGGTGATGACGATCGGCGGGAGCTTGTCGCCGTAGGTCTCGCCGAAGCCGCACAGCAGCTCGGTGAGGCCCTCCGGGACGACCGGCCAGCCGAAGTCGGTCACCGGGCGGCCCTCGATCTCCCGGACGGAGAAGGGCAGTTCGGCGGGGAGTGACAGACCGCCGTACTCGCTGTCGGCGCCGCCGGGTGCCCCCACCCGGGTCGGTGCGTAGTAGTTGATCCCGTACCAGTCGACCGGTTCGGCGATGACCTTCAGGTCCGCCGCCACGTCCCCCGGCATCAACTCGCCCATGCCGTCCGGGTATTCGCCGAGGATGACCGGCTCCGCGAACAGGCGGTTGAGCAGGACGTCGTAGAAGCCGGCCGCCTCCACGTCCGCCGGTGCGGCGGAGGCGGGCCAGGTGGGGCCGTGGGAGTTGGCGATGCCGATGTCCGTCGCCCCGGCGGCGCGCAGCGCCCGCACCGCGAGTCCGTGGGCGAGGAGCTGGTGGTGGGCGACCGGGAGCGCGTCGAAGAGGAGCTTCCTGCCGGGGGCGTGGGCGCCGAGGGCGTGGCCCAGGAGGGTGTGCTCGGCGGGCTCGTTGAGGGTGATCCACTGGGTGACGCGGTCGCCGAGCCGTTCGGCCACCACGCAGACGTACTCGGCGAACCGTTCCGCCGTGTCCCGCTCCAGCCAGTCCAGCCAGGCGGGCAGGTCCCAGTGGAAGAGGGTGGGCACGGGCCGTACGCCCGCCGCGCACAGCTCGTCCACCAGGCGGTCGTAGAAGTCCAGGCCGCCGGGGGAGTTGACGCGGGGCCAGGAGACGGAGAAGCGGTACGCGTCCACGCCGAGGCCGGCGAGGAGGGCCACGTCCTCCTGGTGGCGGTGGTAGTGGTCGCAGGCGACCGCCGCCGTCGAAGCGTCCTTCACCCGCCCCGGTTCGGCCGTGAACACGTCCCACACGGATTGCTCGCGCTCCTCGGCCGCCCCCTCGATCTGGTGGGCCGAGGTCGAGACACCCCACAGGAAGCCGTCCGGGAAACGGGGTAGCGGGGGCGTCGCGCCGCCTGCGTCAGTCGCCATGCCCGGATCATCCTTACCCCGGGTAACGTAAGTCAACGCCCCGGCGGGAACCGGCGCTCACGCCCCTTCGTTCAGCACCCGGGACACCAACTCCCGGATCTCCTCGGTGAGTCGGGGATCGGCCGCGTAGACCGTGCGGTCGTCCACCGTGATCTCGTACCGGAAGCCGTCCGGGACGCCGGCCGGCGGGGTGCCCCGGCCGGACGCGAGGACGCGCTCGGCCAGGGCGTGCCACATGGGGGCGTCGGGCCGGCCCGAGGTGTCCACCTCGGCCCGGCGCTCGATGCCCGCGAAGCCGCCCGTGCGCCGTACTCGAATCCGCATGGGCTCAGTGTCGCAGTGCTACAGCGTCCGCACCCCGACCTGTTCCCACGCCTTCTGCACGGCCTGGAGCTCGTCCCCGGCGCCGTACCGCTCCCGCGCCGCCTTCACCGTGAGCGTGGCGAAGTCGGCGAACTGCGCGCCCTGCTTCAGCCCGCCGCCGGTGAGCACGTCGTACCAGATCTGCCCGGCCTTCTCCCAGGCGTTGCCGCCGATGGCCGTGGCGACCAGGTAGAAGGCGTGGTTGGGGATGCCCGAGTTGATGTGCACGCCGCCGTTGTCGCGGCCGGTGCGGACGTAGTGGTCCATGGTCGCCGGCTGCGGGTCCTTGCCGAGGTTCGGGTCGTCGTACGCCGTGCCCGGGGCCTTCATCGAGCGCAGCGCGGTGCCGTGGACGTGCGGGGCGAGCAGGCCGGCGCCGATCAGCCAGTCGGCCTCGGCGGCGGTCTGGCCGAGGGTGTACTGCTTGATCAGCGAGCCGAAGACGTCCGAGACCGACTCGTTGAGCGCGCCGGACTGGCCGAAGTACTCCAGGTTCGCGGTGTGCTGGGTGACGCCGTGGGTCAGCTCGTGGCCGATGACGTCGATCGGGATGGTGAAGTCGAGGAAGATCTGGCCGTCGCCGTCGCCGAACACCATCTGCTCGCCGTTCCAGAAGGCGTTGTCGTAGTTCTGGTCGTAGTGGACGGTGGCGTCCAGCGGCAGCCCGTGGTCGTCGATGGAGTGCCGGCCGTACGCCTTCAGGTACAGCTCGAAGGTGGCGCCGAGGCCCGCGTAGGCGCGGTTGACGGTGGCGTCCGAGACCGGGTCGGAACCCTCCGCGCGGACCTGGGTGCCGGGCAGGTCCTGGGTGTGGTGGGCGTCGTAGATCGTGCGGTGCGGCTGGTCGGCGGCGGCACCCGCGGGCGCGGCGACGGACGGCGCACCGATGACCGTGGTCAGGCGGCGCTTGGTGCGCTGGTAGGCGTCGTGCTCCAGGGACCGGCGGGCCGGACCGGAGAGCGCGGCGTCCTCGGCCTGCGCGAGCTGGTCGAGGATGTGCGGCGGCACGATCGTGCAGAAGACGGGCTCGAAGCCCCCGTTGGTCGTCATGCCCCGCACCATCGCACTCCGTGATGTCTGTGTCACTAGCTGCCACCATGATTGGTGAAATACCGGGACAGGGAACGCCACGCTCCGTGACGATGTGGTACGGCGCACTTTTTGTCCCTTTTGTGGCCCTGGTCCCGCATACTGGAACGCGTCCCCGCGCCCGGGGCGGCTCGGCTAGGCTGCGACGCATCATGCGTTTCGGGCTGCTTCTTCTTAGCTGCCGCGGCGAGGGCCTGTAGACACGAGGCCGACTCCCTCCCCGCGGAGCTTGGCGTTGCGTCGTCGGCCGTCCACCCGGACATCCGGAATCTCCGGACACCCTGAGGAGCCCACGCCACCATGGCCAACCGCCAGCAGCCCAGTTCCATGCCGATCCACAAGTACGGCCGCTACGAGCAGGTCGACATCCCGGACCGCACCTGGCCGGAGCAGCGCATCACCGTCGCCCCCCGCTGGCTCTCCACCGACCTGCGCGACGGCAACCAGGCCCTGATCGACCCGATGTCACCCGAGCGCAAGCGCCGGATGTTCGACCAGCTGGTGAAGATGGGCTACAAGGAGATCGAGGTCGGCTTCCCCGCCTCCGGCCAGACCGACTTCGACTTCGTGCGCTCGATCATCGAGGAAGAGGGCGCGATCCCCGACGACGTCACGATCTCCGTGCTGACCCAGGCCCGCGAGGACCTGATCGAGCGGACCGTGGAGTCCCTGAAGGGCGCCAAGCGGGCCACCGTCCACCTCTACAACGCGACGGCTCCCGTGTTCCGCCGGGTCGTCTTCCGCGGCTCCAAGGACGACATCAAGCAGATCGCCGTCGACGGCACCCGCCTGGTGATGGAGTACGCGGAGAAGCTGCTGGGCCCCGAGACCGAGTTCGGCTACCAGTACAGCCCCGAGATCTTCACCGACACCGAGCTGGACTTCGCGCTGGAGGTCTGCGAGGCGGTGATGGACGTCTACCAGCCGGGCCCGGGACGCGAGATCATCCTCAACCTGCCCGCCACCGTGGAGCGTTCGACCCCGTCCACGCACGCGGACCGCTTCGAGTGGATGCACCGCAACCTCTCCCGCCGCGAGTACGTCTGCCTGTCCGTCCACCCGCACAACGACCGCGGTACGGCCGTGGCGGCGGCCGAGCTGGCGGTGATGGCCGGCGCCGACCGCGTCGAGGGCTGCCTGTTCGGGCAGGGCGAGCGCACCGGCAACGTCGACCTGGTCACCCTGGGCATGAACCTGTTCTCCCAGGGCGTCGACCCGCAGATCGACTTCTCCGACATCGACGAGATCCGTCGTACGTGGGAGTACTGCAACCAGATGGAGGTCCACCCGCGCCACCCGTACGTGGGCGACCTGGTCTACACGTCCTTCTCCGGCTCCCACCAGGACGCCATCAAGAAGGGCTTCGACGCCATGGAGGCCGAGGCGAAGGCCAAGGGCGTCACGGTCGACGACATCGAGTGGGCGGTGCCGTACCTGCCGATCGACCCCAAGGACGTCGGCCGCTCCTACGAGGCCGTCATCCGCGTCAACTCGCAGTCCGGCAAGGGCGGTATCTCCTACGTCCTGAAGAACGACCACAAGCTGGACCTGCCGCGCCGGATGCAGATCGAGTTCTCGAAGCTGATCCAGGCCAAGACGGACGCCGAGGGCGGCGAGATCACGCCGAAGGAGATCTGGGCGGTCTTCCAGGACGAGTACCTGCCGAACCCGGACAACCCCTGGGGCCGCATCCAGGTCCGGACGGGCCAGTCAACGACGGACACCGACGGGGTCGACACCCTGACGGTCGAGGCGACGGTGGACGGCGAGGACACGGTCCTGACCGGTACCGGCAACGGTCCGATCTCGGCCTTCTTCGACGCCCTGGAGTCCATCGGCATCGACGTACGCCTGCTGGACTACCAGGAGCACACGATGAGCGAGGGTGCCTCCGCGCAGGCCGCCTCCTACATCGAATGCGCGATCGACGGCAAGGTCCTGTGGGGGATCGGCATCGATGCGAACACGACGCGTGCGTCGCTGAAGGCGGTCGTCTCGGCCGTCAACCGCGCCGCCCGCTGACCGCTCTGACCGGGAGTTTCGGGTGTTCAAGATCCTCGGCTACAACTTCTCACCCAGGTTCCGCGACCTGGACGACCAGCGGTTCCGGCGGGCCACGATGCCCGGCGTCGAGAC